>CAXBNH010000357.1:0-3273 GCA_963976905.1 uncultured Algibacter sp. | reverse complement strand
TGCACAGTCATTATTTGCATCGCATTTTGTCCTTTTGGAGAGACAATACTTAAAGTTTCTTTTTTCTTTTCAAAATAGTCTAAAAATCCTGTAATATCAGACCCTTTTTTCAATGTGAAATCTAAAACCACATCCAAATAAAATTGAATATAAGCATTGGACGTTTTGGTTAAATGGAACTGCCTCACAATGGTTTCGGCCAATTCATAAAGTGGTAATTGCAGTAGTTTTTGGCTATCGATGTAAATATTGAAAGTTTCAAAGCTTTTGAACAATTCATTTAAAGATAAATGGATGTGCTCTATAAAAAACTGATGTTTGTTTTCAATGTTTAATTTTGAAACTAAAAAATTTAAAGCAGCCACCTTTATTTCATTGTTTTTCGGTTGCAGCAACAGTCCCAAAATATGGTTTACAAAAACCACTTCGGAAGCATTATTAAGCAATAAGGTTTCTGAAGACATGATACGTACTTCGCGCTGACTTAAATAATCGGCAATGGCAACGCCTTCTTTTTTCTTTCTTACTAAAATGCAAATATCTCCAAGTTCATAGCCATTTTCCGTGCAATTTTGAATGATTTCCAAAACCTTTTCGGGGTACAGTTCATCTTTATTATCTTCTCGTTCTATATTCAAAAAAGATAATTCCACATAGCCTTCCTCTTTTTTAGAACTATTTTGATGCGCATTTTCATAAAGGTTTTTGTAATCATCTTTACTAAAAACCTGGTATGCCAAAAACTTAAAAAAGTTATTGTTGAAATCAACAACCGCTTTAAAACTCCTATAATTAGCGGGCAAGTTTTCAACATTTTGAGGCGTTTGAAATGGTAAATCTTTTTTATTGTACAAATCAATAAATTGTTCTGCTTTGCCACCACGCCATCTGTAAATGGCCTGTTTGGCATCGCCCACAAGCATAGCGCTTCCTTTTTCGCTTGATAGGGCATTATCCAATAGCGGGACTAAATTCTCCCATTGCATGACCGATGTATCTTGAAATTCATCAATAAAATAATGATTGAATTTTTCGCCCAAACGCTCATAAATAAAGGGTGTGGGTTGGTTTTTTATTTCATTGCTGATAATGGTATTGAATTCTGAAATAAGCATTTTGTTCTGCTCTTCTTTAAGTGCGGTAAGCTCATTGTTTATGGCATTCAAAACCGATAATGGTGTGGTGTTTTTGTAAAAAGCCTTTAGGAATTTAAGTTGAAAAACGGCTTGTTTCGTTTCATTAAAAGCAACTGCCAATTTGGGTTGAATTTGCTCAATAATTGATGCAATGTCATTAGTGACCCGTTTTGGATAGAGGGTATTCGTTTCAAGGTCTTCTTGCCACTTGTTGCCAAAAGCAACATCGATTTTTCCATTTGCTAATTTTTCAAAATGTTTTGGCAAATAGCCGCTCGAAAAGTCATTAAATTGTAATCCTGATGCCTCAATCAAAGTCAATATACTTTGGGCTTTTTCAATGATTGCAGTTTCATAGGTTTTTATTTGAGTTTTTAGATTGGTTTTAAGCGTTTTAAAATCTTCAATCGATTTGTCTTTAAGGGTTTCAATATATGGCACATGGTCTTCGTTGGTCAGTAATTTGGCGATTTTGTTAAAATCAAAAGATATATCGTAACTTTTGTCATCATCGGCTTTTTCAATAGCAAAATCTACAATGGTTTTGGTCAGGTCTTTATCTGTGCCCGCTTTCGCAATCAATCTGTCAACGGCTTCAAAAAGCAAGGCGTCTTGATCCAGTTCCACCTCAAAATTTAAGGGCAATTTCAAATCATAAGCAAAAGTCCGTATCAATTTATGGGTAAAGCCGTCAATGGTAGAAATATCAAAAGCCGCATAGTTATGGATGATGGTTTCCAGCAACTTTTTTGATTTGTTATGAAGTGTTTCTGCTTCCATGTTCAAATCGTTGCAAATGGCTATAAACATATCATTTGGATGTTCTAAAATAGCTTCATCAGAAAAACTTTTTAGCATATCGATAATCCGTTCTTTCATTTCGCCAACCGCTTTATTGGTAAATGTAATGGCCAAAATATTTTTAAAATGATGTGTGGAATTAGACTGGAATAAGATTTTTAAATACGCTTTTACCAGCGTAAAAGTCTTGCCACTTCCTGCGGAAGCATTATAAATTGTAAAGGAAGGTGCTGTTTGCATGTAAAGGAATTTGGATACAATATAAAGACTCTCGATGAGTTGATAACTATTAATTATTTTTTATTGAGGGCATTTATGCTTAAATTTGAATGAAATTAAATATTAATTAAAAAATATAAAAATTATGGCTTTCGAATTACCGAAATTAGGATACGCTTATGATGCTTTAGAGCCTCATATGGACGCACGTACAATGGAAATACACCACACCAAACACCATCAAGGATATACCAACAATTTAAATGCGGCTATTGAAGGCACGGGTTTAGAAGGAAAATCTATTGAAGCGATTCTTGACAATTTAGATATGAACAATGCAGCCGTAAGAAACAATGGCGGTTGTTTTTACAACCATTCATTGTTTTGGAACGTGATGAACCCAGAAGGGAAAGGGTATTTGTCTGGCGAGTTAAAAGGCGCAATTGTAGCGGCTTACGGTTCTGTAGATGCTTTTAAAGAAGCTTTTAGCAAAGCCGCAGCAACACGTTTTGGTTCAGGTTGGGCTTGGCTATGTGTGCATAAAGGTGGAAAAGTAGAGATTTGCTCTACACCAAATCAAGACAACCCATTAATGCCAGGCGTTGGTTGTGGCGGAAAACCTATTTTAGGCTTGGATGTTTGGGAACATGCTTATTATTTGAACTACCAAAACCGTCGTCCAGATTACATTAGCGCATTTTTTAATGTGATTAACTGGAACGAGGTTGAAAAGCGTTACGCTGAGGCGAAATAAGTAATTATTTCACTTAAAATTTTAAAGCAAACTCTTAATTGGGTTTGCTTTTTTTATGGCGTTACCCGAAAAAGGGTCGGGCTATCCGCTATATCTTTTGTTTTTGTCATCCCTACTAAGGCAGGAATCCATTTGTAAATATTTTGCTTCTATAAAAGTACATTCCTTATTAATTAAAAAAAACAAAAGGATGCCGTTTCTATTCCTAACGCACCTGTTTGCAAAAGCAGTTATTAAAATTTGAAACCATTTTATTATTTGCAAATTTTAGGATTTAGAATTCGAAGATTTGAATAAGAATTGGTTTGTGTTTATTTCACATTGAAAAACCACCGTCTTTGACGGTGGTCATGTTTTAAAGGC
>CAXBNH010000356.1:0-3278 GCA_963976905.1 uncultured Algibacter sp. | reverse complement strand
GTCATTCTGGTAAGATTTTAAACTTGTCATCCTTGGCAGGTTTTCAGCCCGGGCCTTTAATGTCTATTTATTACGCTTCAAAAGCATACATGTTATCGTTTTCCCAAGCCATTTCCAACGAGTTGAAGGGCACAGGTGTTACGGCAACGGTACTATGCCCAGGCCCTACAAAAACAGCTTTTCAAGAGGTGGTTTCTGGAAATACCTCAGATAACAAAATAGCCTTTAACATGGCCTGTGCAAAAGATGTTGCGGTTTACGGCTATAAAGCCATGCATAAAGGAAAAGCGGTTGCTGTGCCCGGGGCATTCAATAAATTTTTGGCAGGACTTCCACGCATTTTGAGTAGAAATAGGACCGCTGCAATTGTTCGGAAACTTCAAGAAAAAAACAGAGATTGCTAGGCATTTACCGTAGTGTTTAATATTGTTTTAAACATCCAAAAACCCAGATTCAAAAACGTTCCAAAGACCATAGTGAATAACCAAGCTTCTGGATGTTGATTTGGATAAAGCGTTATGTTTAGTATGTCATTAAATAGGTTTAAAGGGTTTTGGAGAATTTCCCAAGAATTGTACCGTAAAAACCGCCCAAGGTATACGCCAAACCCACATAAAAAAAGTGTAAAAACCATAAAATGGTTTGTTTTTGAGGGTTTTGTAAATCTGTTTAAAAGACTTCTCATATCCATAAGTGAATAAAAGAAAAGCAAAAACCCGTTTAATGCAAATGAGCTGACTACCAAAATATCCAACCATAATACATGCGTGTTGCTCACTTTTAAATGCAATAAATCTGTAATGATGTAAGGCGCATTCGGTAAGAATAGCAGCCATGTACAAAACCAGAATACCAATCCTACTTTATTAAGTTTGGAGAGGCTTATCAAATAGGTTGTAATAGCAAATGGAATGACTGCTAAAAACAAATTCCAAACTAGGAACAAGTAAAAAAAGGAATGGTTCAATTTCATTCTAATCATAAGTAGCACAATACTTAAAAGCATTGAAATACTTAATAATGAAAATATTTTAAATCGACTAAAAATTATTTTTTTTATGTTGTTCATGGGTTTGCGGTTTAAGTTCAATGATTAGAACACTTAGTATTCCTAAGGTATAAGCCATCAAGTCTGAGAAATGGAAGGTGCTGCCAAGTATGAGTTTTGCAAAATAATTGTTTTGTAGATTGAGCATGGTTAAAAAATTGGACAGTTGTAAAAACTCAATACCAAAAGCAAATAGTAAAACGAAGGCCGCTAATTTTATAGGCTTGATTTTCAAAAAGCTTTTAATAAAACAGTAAATAAGAATAACTACCAAAAAATCACCAAACGTATGCCTGATAAAACCAGTTTTTAAGTATATGGCAATGAGTGCTTCGGTTATGAGAAGAAGCAGAGTTATGATAGCGTATTTTTTATTGCATTTTAGTTTCATAAGTTTACGGTCCTTTAGGAAATGTTATTGAAATCATTATATAGAGGTACAATATGATTACTAGAATGTTTAATATAATAGCGCCAGATGTTTTCAAAAGTTCCATTCTGTTTTTTGTGTCGATAATCATTATGATGAAATTTGAGAGAAATAGAATGAAATTAATGAGAACAGTTACGATTGTAAACTTAAACCCAATAATTATAGGAATGTTTTGTTCTCCTAAATAAATGAATAAAGCAAATAGGATAGTTCCAATAATAAAACTAGCTATTGCTGTAATTCTTCCAACTAGTGATATGCTGTACATGATTTTTTGCGTTAGGGATTGAAGTGGAAATCCTTTTGCTTTTAAAAAAAGCAAAAGATTGCAACGGAAATATTTATATTCATGAGTTCAATAATATAAAATAGAAATGCACGAATAAAGCGCGACCCCTTTTCGGGGTAACGCCCAAATATCAATTCATAAAAATCACCCGTTGCTCCAATCTATTTTTCGTGATACGTACATAACGATGGCCAATATTAAAAACAGACCGATGCTGCCCACTAAAAGCGCGTAATTTTCCAATTGAATGATAACGTAAATAAAGGCGTAAAGTGCCGTGAGCGAACCTCCAATAAAGAGCGGAAACTTAAAAGTTTTTAAAATGGATTTGGAGTATAACGTGATGAGCACAATGACTGAAATGCCTGCAATGAGGTAGGCTTTTAAAAAATTGCTATGTTCTGAAATGGACACCAAAAGTGTGTAAAACATGGTAAGTGCCAGCCCAATCATTAAATATTGAAAGGGGTGGATGTTTATTTTACTGAGGGTTTGAATGAGGAAAAATATGAGGAACGTTAAACCGATAACCAAGAAACCGTATTTGGCTGAACGCTCGCTTTTTTGATATTCATCGACCATCACCATAAATTTTGTGCCAAATGCAAATGGGGTAAGGTTGGGTATTTTGTTTAAGTGCTGCTGTGAAAATGCTCGGTTTATGTGCAGTACTTTCCAATCGGCTTTAAAACCATCTTTTGATATCTGTTTGGTTTCATCATTAGGGAGAAAGTTGCCCATAAAACTAGGGTCTGCCCAATTGGACGCCATGTGCATGGTGGTGGTTTTTCCAATGGGGATGAGCTCTATTTGTTTGCTACCGTTAAATGCCATGGCTATACTGAATTCGGCATTTTTGTTATTTGTAATATCCTTAGCATTTATAAAATTGGATTCTAAAACATCTAAATAATCTTGGTTGTTTTTATCGTCATTAAAATTGGTTTGAAAGGCATAACGCTTGTTGTTCAGTTTAAGAAGCATATCGCTTTTGATGCCTTTTAAGTTGGAGGTTTTTATGATGATGGTGGCTTTGTCCCAAATTATATCGTCTTTTTTTATGTCTTTTGAGCTTAAATCCGTCGGGATGTAATGGCCTGAAATATCCATAGTGGTTGTAAATACAGCCGATTCGAAGTTACCACGCTTTAGGGTTTTGGAATCTACTTTTACGTTTGTATTCAACGATTCTGGAAAAATATAGGCATTTTTTATATGGGTTTCCGTTTCGGTAAAATAGGTTTTTGTTTTTTCGTTATAGGTTTTAGTTTCGGTGTATGTTTTGTAGGGGATTTTCAAAATTGGCCCGTAAACGAGTACGTTGTTTCCCCATTTTTCATTTATTTCGTTCACGACATCGTTTTGCCTAAAAGCGCGTTCGGTTATTAAACTATTGATGAACGCCAGCGGGATGAGCAAAATAATTACTAAAAGCCCTACCATAAGCATACGTGCCGTGATAGATGTTTTAAGCCAATGTCCAAATTTGTTTGTCTGCGATCTGTTTT
>CAXBNH010000355.1:0-3280 GCA_963976905.1 uncultured Algibacter sp. | reverse complement strand
ATCATAGCTATAATAAAAGGAATAAGCTTCTTTAAGTGCTTTTTGTAAAGACCAAATGACTTTAGATGCCTTTTCTGCCATCAACCAATCCTTATACGGATGCTCTTCAATATTCATTATTTCATTATCCAATGCTGTGCTAGCCGTATGCAAAATTTTTGCCAACCCTTTGGAATCTGGTTTTTTACCGCGTCTTCTTTCTTTTATAAAAGGAAAAATATCTTTTGCAAAATCTGCTACAGAAGCGACTTCCTTAAATGCTTTAAAATCTAAATTGAAAAAGTAAACCTCTTTTTCTATTAGGTTTTTCAAAAGAAGATAATCTACCTCTTCCTGTTGGTTTAAACCATCAAAATCTATCGTTTTTATTTTCTTTTCCCAATTTTCATATAAGCCTGTAAACCTTTGGTAATATTCTTCAGATTCATTATTGATATAAAATTTATTTAACGCACGTTTATCGGCAGAATAAGAGTTCACTAAGTCTATAAGATTGCTTTGCGCAGTCACCATCATGGTCATAAAGAATATAATTAGGAAATTGTACGTTTTTAAAGTTCTAGAGTTCATAGCTTATCGTTTTTGTTTTACCATTACAAAATTATAAATGAATGACATTGGTTTTTTAATGGTATAGGTTTGATTATTTTTAATACTTTAACCTCAGAACTATTTTAATGTAACATCCAAATAAACTGAATAACGCCCATAAGTTTCATAAAAAGGTTTAAACACCACACCATCAATAGTAAATTGCAATGTTTCAGGATTGCCAGTTATTGATTTACCAATATCTTTAATATCAAAGGTTACTTTTCGCCAGTCTTTTCGCGGTTCAGGTTCCTGAGCTGCCAGTAATACTGGCCCGTAAAATAAACTAGCTATATTTTGCTGATCCATTACCGGATCTAAATGAAATTGAAACGGCATACGCAACTCAATTTTATCGCCGTTCTTCCATTTACGATTTAATGTAAGATAGCTTCCCGGTTTAGCTTCCACTTTTTGATTTTCATCATTTATTTTTACGAAAAATCCTTTGGTAGCCCAATGCGGTACACGAACGTTAATATCAAATTTACCTTTACCCTTAATAGTCAATGTAGTTTGGTCTTCATTTGGAAAAGCAGTTGTCTGCTCTACAACCACATTGTTTTCAGTCCATTTTAATATTGAAGGCACATACAGATTAACATATAAAGCATGGTTATCGGCACTTTTAAAATAAATTGAATTTTGAAGTTTTGTACTGCTCTCAATTGCCGTACCATTACAGCAAGTGAAACCTTTCATGTTCGGGTTGCCAAAATGTTTTACAGAACTAGGTCGTAATGGCACATGATAGGTATTGGCAGGCGTGTTTTCTGCTACAGATGCAAGGATGTGATTATAAAGACCCCGCTCATAATAATCCATTAATTCAGCACGCTGATCATAGAGAAACAAATCGCTGGTTAATTTGAGCATGTTATAAGTCGCACAAGTTTCATTCTGCCCCCCCGCCGATAGGCCATTTTCATAAATAGTTGCCGGCTGTGCGGTAAAGCATTCTGCATTGGCAGGGTTGCGAGCTCCTGCAACACCACCGATACTGTACATATAATCATTGGTAGCTTTATACCAAAAATTATCGGCTATTCTATAATATTCAGGAACTTCAGAATCACGATAGGTTTCCAGTGCACCCATGATTTGAGGGATGTGCTGGTTGGCGTGCAATCCACGGAAGGTATCCACATTTTTTGCCAATCCGTTTGAATGCCCAGCATCTCCAAAAAACATTTTGATATTGTCAAATAATTGTGCTGTTTCCAAGTAGCGAGGCTCATTCGTTATTCTGGAGAGTCGCGCCATGGCTTCATTCATACCTCCAAATTCTCCTGCAATATACCTGTTCCACATGCTGATAAGGGTCTCGGTTGGCAACTGACTCAAACGAGCATGAACCCAGTCCCCCATGCCTTTGGCTATTTCAAGGGCCTTTTCATTGCCGCTCACTTCGTAAACATCCATGAGACCAGCAAGAATTTTGTGCAAGGTATAGTATGGTGCCCAAATTTGAGTTTTCTGTCCACCGTAGTTTGCGCCATTTTCAAGCATTATGAATTGATCTGGCGGATAGGCACTAATGAACCCTGTGCCCCAATTCCAATAATCTGTACGGATACCATCAACGCTCAAATCTGAATCATACGCTGTTTTACCTGCTCTTGGTGGCACAGCGGTTGGATCTGATTCAAAAGTGCCTCCATTGCTTTGAGGCTGTCCAGATAACTGTGATAACTTGTACAGTATATTTACCATATATTCCATCTTATCGGCAAAATTAGCTTGAAGCACTTTGTCATAATCAGTACTTGCGTACGCTTGAGCAATTGCAGTAAGATAATGACCTGTAGCATGACCACGTAATTTTGTTTCTTGGGAATCCCACACACCTAAGGGTTCTGCTCCTTCAGGCTGTTCTTGCCCGAATGCATTTCGGAACATGTAAAGGAAGGCATCTGGATTGGTACTGACAAGGGTGTTTATAAACTTATCACGGTTCTCAATAAATTTTGTGTGTTGCCCGTGAATATCTGAGTTCAATGAAACTTGATCTAAATGAAAGGCTTCCAGTTTGCGGTGAGGTGTTTCATGTTCTTTCGCATCTTTTACCGTTACGGTTGCTTTTGGCTTTAGGTCTGTACCAGCAACCCTTCCTATGACGGTATATTGACCTGTTTTAAGAACCTCATTATTGTCTGTTGACGCAGGCCAAAGCACCCGTACTTGTGGGCCTTGAATGCCATTTCTATAAACTCCTTTTACGTAGCGCGGTAACCGTGGAAGATGCCCCACTACAGTTTCTACTTCTACATCAGAAACGTTGGTCAAATATTCATTATAAAGCTGTGGACTTGTTTCTGCAAACTCAGGTAAATCGTCAACCTGCTTTTTATTTTCATTTACAACGCTTTCTTCCAAGCCCAATGCATTATAATAAATTCTGCCTATTTGTTTTTGACTTAAAGGGATTCGGTAAATTCTGAAATCATGTAATTTAGCATTAATATAAGCGTTTTCTGATACGATTGATTTCCCTATATAAAGCATATTATTAGCTGAATCAATATCGAATAATTGTTCAAAATCAAGTTCTACATTCTTGGTTTCGGCTGTTTTTTTGCCATTTACGTATGTACTCAAAGATTTGGAAGGGGTATTGATTACAACAGCAATATGATTCCATTTACCAACTTCTAAAGCTGATGAATTTGTTTTATACGCATCTGCTGTT
>CAXBNH010000354.1:0-3288 GCA_963976905.1 uncultured Algibacter sp. | reverse complement strand
TATTGTTCCTAACATGTAGGTATGGTTTGTTTCTTTCAAATTTACCAGAAACAATTTTTATGAATGCCAAACGATCTCTGTGGTTAGGATCCATATTGGCATGGATTTTAAAAACAAACCCCGTAAATTTATCTTCTTTAGGTTCTACCAAGCGTTCTTCACTTTGTTTTGGTCTTGGTTTTGGTGCTATTTCCACAAAACAGTCTAACAGTTCCCTGACTCCAAAATTATTTAAGGCTGAACCAAAAAACACAGGTTGCAATTTTCCGTTAAGATATTCATCTTTATCAAAATCAGGATAAATACCTTCCACCAATTCAATTTCTCCCCTTAAAGTATTTGCTGCTTTTTCACCGACCAATTTATCTAATTCAGAAGATGATAAATCAGAAATCTCAATCGTTTCTTCTATATCTCTTCTGCTGTCTCCACTAAAAAGATTGATGTTTTTCTCCCAAATATTATAAATGCCTTTAAAATCATAGCCCATCCCGATAGGAAAACTTAATGGCACCACTTTTAATCCTAGTTTTTGTTCAATTTCATCTAATAAATCAAAAGCGTCTTTTCCCTCTCTATCCATTTTATTAATAAATACAATCATAGGAATGTTTCGCATTCTACAAACTTCAACCAGTTTTTCGGTTTGTTCCTCAACACCTTTTGCAACATCAATAACCACAATAACACTATCTACAGCGGTCAAGGTTCTAAAAGTATCTTCAGCAAAATCCTTATGTCCAGGGGTGTCTAGAATATTGATTTTTATGCCGTTATATTCAAAAGCCAACACCGAGGTGGCTACAGAAATACCACGTTGGCGTTCAATTTCCATAAAGTCACTCGTTGCCCCTTTTTTTATCTTGTTACTCTTAACGGCTCCAGCTTCTTGAATAGCACCTCCAAAAAGAAGTAATTTTTCTGTTAAAGTGGTTTTGCCGGCGTCGGGATGCGATATGATGCCAAAGGTTCGTCTGCGTTGTATTTCTTTTAAAAAACTCATATAAAATTGTAAATGGCTGCAAAGATACTTTATAATTTATGATTTCAGAATTTCGATTTCAGATTTTATAAAGAAGAATGATAATATTAATATTATACTTGGTATTTTTGTGAAACTATGGAAGAAAAAGTAATACTTGTAAACGAAAATGACGAACAAATAGGCTTGATGCCAAAAATGGAAGCTCATGAAAAAGCTTTGTTGCACCGTGCTTTTTCGGTTTTTATTTTTAATGATAAAAATGAATTGATGTTGCAGCAACGCGCTTTATCCAAATATCACACACCTGGGTTATGGACCAACACTTGCTGTAGCCATCAACGGGAAGGCGAAAGCAATATTGAAGCAGGAACAAGGCGTTTGCAAGAAGAAATGGGTTTTACAACTGATTTAAAAGAAACCATATCCTTTATTTACAAAGCCCCTTTTGATAATGGATTGACCGAACACGAACTGGATCATATTTTAATAGGGCACTATGATGATGTTCCCAAAATTAACCCTGACGAAGTAGAAACATATAAATGGATGACTTTAGATGCTGTTAAAAAAGATATGGTTTTGAATCCAGGAATTTATACAGCTTGGTTTAAAATAATTTTCGAAAAATTCTACGAACATATAAATGTCACAAAATGAAAGTAACCGTTAGTAGAAAAGCGCATTTTAATGCCGCACACCGTTTGTACAGGGAAGATTGGGATTTTAAAAAAAACGATGCCGTTTTTGGAAAATGTAACAACCCTAATTTTCATGGACATAATTATGAACTGATTGTGAGCGTTACAGGCACCATTGATAAAGAAACAGGGTATGTTATAGATATGAAAGTACTAAAGGATATTATAAATACGGAAGTTGAAAACGCCTTGGATCATAAGAATTTGAATGTTGAAGTTCCCGAATTTAAAGATTTGAACCCAACGGCCGAAAATATTGCCGTGGTAATTTACAATAAAATAAAACCTAAATTAAAAAACGAATTAGAATTAGAAATAACGCTTTACGAAACGCCACGAAATTTTGTGTCCTATTCAGGAAATTGAAAGTGTTTTATAAAAAAGAAATTCCCAAGTGTAAACTTGGGAATTTTATTTAGCAAGCAGTCCTAGTGGCCTTGTAATCTTTAGACGCTATTGGAAAATCAAACAATGCACTACAAATTCTTTCTTGAAGATTTGTGTTGCTTTTTTGTTTTGTAACCGTTACACTTACCCAATAACTTTCGTTATTTTCTTTAACTAATTGGGCTTGTATGGTAAGGCGGTCGTTTACAAAAGCATTTTTATACATTTTAAATTTGAAGTTTTCAATTTCAGGAATGTTATGTAAATAAAATTCTTTTATCGGATAGGTAGCAACCGTTTTAATTTTCTCATAAAGTGCATGAGGCAATAAAAATCCATTTGCGTTGCTTATTTCTTTTGTTATTAAAAAAGGAACGTTCGTGTTTATAGATGTTTTCATAATGTATTTGTTTAAGGATATAATAAAAGTGGCTCTAAATTGTGACTAGGATAAATGCTCTGCATGACATTTGAAACAATAGCATTGATGGTAAATTGTACTATGTACATAATTGATTTTAGTGTTTTCATAATTTTTAAAAATTTAATGGTTTGAAATAAAAAAAGGTGCTTTTTTTAAAAAGCACCTTTACAGTTATAATTGATTTTACTATTTAAAGTCTATTCAAGATGCAAATATATTTTGGACATGGCCATACAAAAACCAATCGTTTGGACCTGTTTCGAGGCACGATTGTTAAATTTGCGGTATGTTAAAATATTTGCATTCATAATTGAGTCAAATATAGTGTTTTTTTAAATAAAATAACAATCCTTTTATGTGAATTATGTATTATATTAATGTAATTTTGCGTGAAAACAAATTATTAAGTTATGGCAAATGTTAGAAACCTAAAAAAGGACATTAATTATGTTTTAGGTGATATTATTGAAGCGGTCTATATTTGGGAACAAGCAAACAAAGATAAAGACACCCAAAAAAGTGAAGCGATTATTGATGAGGCTATTGAGGCTTTTGATGCCTTGATCGTGAAAGTGAACGATAGAAAAGTTGAAGATAAAAAAGTACATTTTAAAGCCATCAACAATGAGTTGGAAGCTAAAGGAAATGCTTTAATCGAAAAAATCAATAAACTTGCATAAAAATTTTTGACGGACTGCTTGCAGATATCATTTTTGCGATTATATTTGCACCCGTTAAATAAGCCGATGTAGCTCAGCTGGCTAGAGCAGCTGATTTGTAATCAGCAGGTCGTG
>CAXBNH010000353.1:0-3317 GCA_963976905.1 uncultured Algibacter sp. | reverse complement strand
GAATCAGATTTCTGATTTCAAAAATGACATTTCAAATTCACGAACCTTTAGTTTTTTACACGAAATAGAAACACTATTGGAACATGGTTTGATAAAAGGCGGCGATTTAAACAATGCTATTGTTTATGTAGATAAACCCTTGTCTGCTGAAACCATGGAACGATTACGATCAGCCTTTAAAAAAGATTCCATTGCAGTAAAACCAAATGGCATTTTAGATAATTTGACCTTGCACCATCCTAATGAAGCCGCTAGACATAAATTGCTTGATGTTCTTGGAGATTTAGCACTTGTGGGCACTAGATTAAGGGGTAAGGTTATCGCCAATAAACCTGGGCACTTTATAAACACGCAATTTGCCAAAAAACTGTCAAAACTCATAAAAAACGAAAGGCGCAACAATGTCCCCAATGTAGATGTGAACCAAACGCCTTTAATGGATGTAACGCAAATCATGGCCATGTTACCGCACAGGCAGCCTTTTTTGTTAATAGATAAGGTTTTTGAACTTACAGATAACCATGTGCTTGCTTTGAAAAATGTGACCATGAATGAAGAGTTTTTTAAAGGTCATTTCCCTGGTGCGCCCGTTATGCCAGGCGTTTTGATTGTGGAAGCCATGGCTCAAACAGGTGGTATCTTGGTCTTAAACACGGTTCCAGACCCAGAAAACTACTTAACGTTTTTCATGAAAATGGATAATGTGAAATTCAAACAAAAAGTAATGCCGGGCGATACGTTAATATTCAAATGCTCGTTAATAACACCTATACGTCGTGGTATATGCCACATGCAAGGCTACGCATATGCAAATGGAAAACTTTGTGCAGAAGCAGAACTTATGGCGCAAATCTCTAAAGTAAAATAAACTATGAACCAACCACTTGCATACGTCCATCCAGGGGCTAAAATCGCAAAAAATGTTGTAATTGAACCTTTTACAACCATACATAATAACGTTGTAATAGGAGAAGGTACATGGATAGGCAGTAATGTTACCATCATGGAAGGTGCCAGAATTGGGAAAAATTGCAATATATTCCCTGGTTCTGTCATTTCCGCAGTACCACAGGATTTAAAGTATAATGATGAAGACACTACCGTTGAAATTGGAAACAACGTAACCATTCGGGAATGTGTTACCATAAACAGGGGTACGGCAGATAGAATGAAAACAGTCATTGGCGATAATTGTTTAATTATGGCCTACTGCCACGTAGCGCACGATTGTATTGTTGGAAATCATTGTATTTTCTCAAATAATAGTACGCTTGCAGGCCATATTACCATTGGAGATTATGTGGTTTTAGCAGGAATGACGGCAGTTCATCAATTTGTATCCGTGGGAAGTCATGCCTTTGTAACTGGAGGGTCTTTGGTTCGAAAAGATGTGCCACCCTATGTAAAAGCTGCAAGAGAGCCACTATCTTATGTCGGGATTAATTCCGTAGGTTTGAGAAGACGCGGCTATACCACAGAAAAAATACGGGAAATTCAAGATATTTACCGTATTCTTTATCAAAAAAATTATAATAATACGCAGGCTTCAGAAATCATTGAAGCTGAAATGCAAGCAACACCCGAACGTGATGAAGTGCTGCAATTTATAAAGAATTCGCATCGAGGCATTATGAAAGGATATTTTAAATCAAATTAAATAATTAAAAGTAAAGTTGCTTGTCTTGGGGTTATTTCATTATGAATAATACACAACTTAACAACATGCAACTTAATAACAAACAAAAATAATAATGGCAACTACAAGTGATATTAGAAACGGATTATGCATTCGTTACGACAATGATATTTATAAAATAATTGAATTTTTACACGTAAAACCTGGAAAAGGCCCTGCGTTTGTAAGAACAAAAATGAAAAGCGTTACCAATGGAAAGGTATTGGACAATACTTTTTCAGCAGGTCATAAATTGGAAGACGTACGTGTAGAAACCTATAAATTCCAATTTTTATATCATGATGGCGAGTTTTATCATTTTATGAATACCGAAGATTATACACAAATAAGACTTTTGGAAGCCGCTTTAGATAGTCCAAGTTTAATGAAAGAAGGCGAAGTGGTCACGGTTATTATTAATACAGAAGATAATATGCCGCTTTCTGTTGAAATGCCAGCTAGTGTTGTTTTAGAAGTGACCGCTACAGAGCCTGGCGTAAAAGGCAATACCGCTACAAATGCTACTAAACCAGCAACGGTTGAAACAGGAGCTACAGTAAATGTCCCCCTGTTTATTAATGAAGGTGATAAAATTAAAGTAGAAACTGAAAAAGGGACATATAAAGAACGTGTAAAGGATTAAAGGGTTCAGAAGTTTAAAAAGTTTGAAGTTTTCAACGGACTTCTAAACTTCTAGACATATAACCTTATAAACTATTTAGATGAAATTCCCAACTCCACATACCTTATTGCAAATAGCAAAATTAATTAATTGCCAGTTTGTTGGTGATGATAACTTTCCTGTATTGGGCATCAATGAAATCCATGTAGTAGAATCTGGGGATATTGTTTTTGTTGACCATCCTAAGTATTACAACAAAGCTTTAAATTCAGCAGCTACCATCATACTGATCAATAAAGAAGTGGATTGTCCTGAAGGCAAAGCCCTTTTAATTAGTGATGATCCTTTTAGGGATTTCAACAAATTGACCAATCACTTTAAGCCTTTTCAGCATTCCAATCAAGCCATTTCAGATTCTGCTATTATTGGAAAAAACACCATCATCCAACCCAATTGTTTTATAGGAAATAATGTAGTTATTGGTGATGATTGCGTGATTCATTCCAACGTCAGTATTTATGATGACACGATTATCGGAAATAATGTAACCATTCATAGAGGTGTTACGGCCGATACAAGAATTTGCGAAGGCACTAAAATAGACAATCAAGTACAGATTGGTCATGATACGGTTATTGGAAAAAAGTGCTTAATCGCTTCTCAAGTAGGGATAGCAGGCTGTGTGATTATTGAAGATGAAGTAACCATTTGGGGACAAGTGGGCATGACCAGCGGCATTACCATCGGGAAAAAAGCGGTCATCCAAGCACAGTCTGGAATAAGCAAATCATTGCAAGGTGGTAAAACATATTTTGGTTATCCTGCAGAAGAAGTTAGGGTAAAACTGAAAGAGTTAGCTGCTATAAGACAAATTCCTCAAATAGTAGAAGCTTTAAAATCAAAAAAATAAATTAAAAATGAAGCAGAAGTCTTTTCAAATAAAGTACTTTTGCTCAGCTTTATTCAAATAAAAAAAGATAAAATGAGCGTTTTAGTAAACAAAGATTCAAAAATTATAGT
>CAXBNH010000352.1:0-3326 GCA_963976905.1 uncultured Algibacter sp. | reverse complement strand
AAAGTTTTTTCTCAAATTCCTCTTGCTTGAATGGTTTTGGGATAATATCTGTAAATCCAGCTTCTTCAAACTCCTGCATTTTGTCTTCAATGGTCACGGCCGTTAAAGCAAAAATGGTCAGTTCTTTATCAAAAGTCCTTACTATTTTAGTGGCTTCTATACCGCTAATGCCTGGCATATGGATGTCCATTAATATGATGTCGTATTTATTGTTTTTAATCATATCTACAGCTTCTTCGCCATTATCGACAATATCACAACTAAGTTGCATTTTGGTAAGTATTTTTTTGGTAATCATTTGGTTGATTTTATTGTCTTCAACCACCAAAATTTTAATATTGCTCAAATCCAGTTCTTCAACCTTTCTCAAATAGTTGGTTTTCTTTTCTATGGCTTCTTGTTCCTGTTCTTTTGTGTATTCCAATGGAATTTCAAAATAGAATGTAGAACCTTTTCCTAGTTCACTTTTTAAATATATTTGACCATTAAGGATTTCAATCAAGCCTTTTACAATGGAAAGCCCCAGACCAGTACCACCATATTTTCTGTTGATTTGAATAGAGCCTTGAGAAAAACTTTCAAACATGTTTTGTTGTTTTTCTTGGCTAATTCCAATGCCATTATCTTCCACTTCAAAGCGTAACGTATAAATGCCGCCTTCTTGGTTTATTTTATAAACTCGAATCCAAATATCCCCATCCTTTGTAAACTTAATGGAGTTTCCGATAAGGTTGATGAGTATTTGCGAAATCTTTAATTGGTCGGCAATAAAGTTTTTAGGTAAATCTGTATCGTATTCAAAATGGATTTTTATGTCGTTGTCCAATGCCGAATTGTTCAAGGCCAAAACAATATTGTTTATTTTGTTTTTTAGGTCGAATGGCTCAGGTTCTATGTCCACTTTATTGGCTTCAATTTTGTTAAGTTGAAGGATATCGTTAATGAACGTTAACAGATAATCGCCAGAAAACTTAAGCGATTTTAAGTGTTGGATTTGTTCTGGTTTTGGGTTTTCATCCAAAAGCATGTTGCTTAAACCGGTAACAGCATAGAGTGGTGTTCTCAACTCGTGCGTTACGGTAGAAAGGAAATTGGCTTTGGTTTTTGATGCCAGTTCGGCTTTTTCCTTGGCAATAATAAGCTCTCCATTTTTCTTATGGAGCATATTATTGGTTTTTAAACGTATGTTGTTGTTTTTGTAAAGCGAGAGTGTCAACAAGGATAATATGGTAATTAAAGCAACACTTAAAATGGAGATTAAGGTGCTTAAATCTTTGTCGTCTTTGAATTTTTTTAAATCTTCGGCTTGTTTTTTAATACTTTCACTTTGGTCATTTATCAAAGACTTTACCTGCATTTCTGGCGATAAATTGGCGCGTTTCACATTAAGAATGGAATCGGATAACTTTATGTGGGCCTTTAGGTAATCGTTTGAGTTTTTGTAGTCTTCTTTGTTTTCGTAGATTTTACTAATGGTTAAATACGCATCATCAAGAATTTCAGAAAAGTTATTTTGTTTTGCAATCTGTAAGCCGTCTATAGCTAAGGTTAAAGCTTTGTCATTGTCCCCTAAGTCATGATACACTTCGGCATGTTTTATCAAACCGTTGCTTAAGGTTTTTGATAGGTCTAATTTTTTTGATAAAGCGATGGATTGTTCAAAAAGCACTCTGGCTTTTCTGTTGTTTTTTAAAGCCACATAAGTTTTTCCTTCACTTAAAAGCAAGTCTGCAAGCCTATCATTTAGTCCTTCTTCTTGAAATTTAGATTTGGCCGCAGTATATTGATCTAGTGCTAAATAGTAGTTTTTTTTGCTCAAATAAACATCGCCAAAAATTTTATAGGATTTGCCTAAATTTTCATTGTCATTGATAATACGTTGTACTTCAACAGCTTTATTTAGAGATTTTATGGCTTCCTCAGGTTTTTCTATAATAAGATATAGTTGACCTTTTAGGGCATTTATAATACCAATGCTTTTTTTGTTGTCAATTTTGTGGGCAAGCTCCAAAGCATCATCTAACTTGTTTTGGGCTTGATAATATTTGTAATTCTCAATAGCATTTTGAGCTTCGACAACACGGTAGTTAATGGTGTTTTGAAGAATTTCAGGATCCTCATTCACAGAATTTTGTGATGGTACCGATACTGCTAAGAGCATGAAAATGGCAACTATGTATGTATTGATTTGGGACATTTTTACATTCAATAATAGCGACAAATATAATTATTTATTCGATAAACTACACTTTTTTTCCGATAAATTGCATATTAAGTCAATAATTCGTTTAGAATAGGCGGTTTCATTATCATACCAGCCAATTATTTTTACCATATTCCCTATTACAGAAGTCATTTGGGAATCAAAAATACAGGAATGTGTATTTCCAACAATATCAATGGAAACAATGGGGTCTTCGGTATATTCTAAAATGCCTTTGTATTTATTTTCAGAAGCTTCTTTAAAAGCGTTGTTAATATCTTGAATACTAACCGTTTTTTTAACATTACAAGTTATATCAGTAAGCGAACCGTTTGCTACGGGCACCCTAATGCCACAACCACCAATAACGTTTGATAAGTGCGGAAAAATTTTGGTCAATGCTTTGGCGGCACCTGTTGTAGTGGGCACAATGGATTGACCAGCAGCCCTAGCACGTCGCAAATCTTTGTGGGGCTGATCATGTAAACTTTGGTCCGTAGTATAGGAATGTACGGTTGTAATATAGGCTTGATTGATGCCGCAAAGCGAATCGATAATATCAATCATGGGCGCCGCATTATTTGTGGTACAAGAAGCGTTTGAGATGATTTGCTCTGTGCCATCGATGCTTTTTTCATTAACGCCCAATACAATGGTTTTTATATTATCTTCAATAGGTGGGACACTTAAAATAACTTGCTTGCAACCATTTTTTATGTGATGCTCTAAATCGGGAGTTGATTTAAATTTACCAGTAGCTTCAATAACAAAATCGATATTGAAAGGTTTCCAGTTAATATCTTTGGGGTGTTGTTGATTGAGTAATGCAATCTTTTGATTGTTTACAATGATATGATTGGCTTCAGCGGAAACAGTTCCGTTGAAAATGCCATGAATGCTATCGTATTTTAGCAAGTGACTTAAGGCTTTGGTATCTGCCAAATCGTTGATGGCAACTACCTCAATGTTTTTATGATTTTGGAGCAATCTAAAAACACGTCTACCAATTCTGCCAAAACCGTTTATGGCTACACGAATCATACTTAATTAATGTGTTTTTGGGCTTTGTATGAAGAACGCACCAATGCGCTGCTTTCCACGTGGCGAAACCCTAATTCCAAAC
>CAXBNH010000351.1:0-3327 GCA_963976905.1 uncultured Algibacter sp. | reverse complement strand
GTTTAGATGTTTAGATGTTTAGATGTTTAGATGTTTAGATGTTTAGATGTTTAGAAAAATAATCAAACCCCTTTCATAATTCTTTTAATTACGGATTATTCTACTTTAGCCCCTGATTATAAATTGGAATCTTGATTTGCATTAGGGATTGCAGTGGAAAGCCCACAGGGAGGCACGACCGAGGACTTGAAACGAAAAGCCCGACCCCTTTTCGGGGTAATGCCCAAATACATGAGATACTGAAATAAATTTAGCATATAAAAAAAGCCTTGTAAAAACAAGGCTTTTCATGGTTTTATATAATTAGCATGGCATCACCATAACTGTAAAATTTATATTTTTCTTTAACCGCTTCTTCATAAGCCTTTTTAATAAAATCGTGTCCTGCAAAAGCAGATGCCATCATTAGCAAGGTTGATTTTGGCGTGTGAAAATTGGTAATCATGCAATTGGCAATACTAAAATCGTAAGGAGGAAATATGAATTTATTGGTCCATCCGCTGATTTCATTCAGCCTACCGTTTGAAGACACCGCACTTTCAATAGCACGCATGGAAGTGGTTCCTACGGCACACACGCGACGCTTTTTGTCAATGGCATGGTTAACAGTTTCTACGGCTTGCGGCCCAATAAACAACTCTTCACTATCCATTTTATGCTTGGAAAGATCTTCTACCTCAACAGGATTGAAAGTCCCCAAACCTACGTGTAACGTCACTTTTGCAAATTGGATGCCTTTAATTTCTAGACGTTTCAAAAGGTGTTTAGAAAAATGCAATCCAGCGGTTGGCGCTGCTACAGCACCTTCTTTTTCTGCAAAAATGGTTTGGTAACGCTCTTCATCTTCTGGCTCTACCTCTCTTTTTATATATTTTGGGAGTGGTGTTTCACCAAGTTCTGTTAGTTTTCTTCGGAATTCTTTATAAGACCCGTCATAAAGAAAACGCAAGGTACGCCCTCTAGATGTGGTATTGTCAATAACCTCTGCTACCAACGTATCGTCATCTCCAAAATAAAGTTTATTACCGATTCTTATTTTACGGGCTGGATCTACCAATACGTCCCACAAACGTTGTTCTTCATTTAGTTCCCTTAACAAGAAAACCTCAATTCTGGCTCCTGTTTTTTCTTTGTTACCATCACATCATCTTCCTTGAAATAATCAATAAGATCTTTAAATTGTTTGTGCTCAATAGTTTGTTTTGCTCTATTTAGAACCATTAGGCGAGATTCATCTCTATTTTCAGCTGGATGTTCTGCCAATAATTCGTCTGGCAAATTGAAGCCAAAGTGTGATAATTTCATAAATGGAAGTTTTTATTTTTGTTTTTAATGGCTGCAAATATACAATCTGAAAACAGGGGTTGTCAAGTAAATACGTGTTTATTATTTAGATATTTCGAAACCGATAGTTTCCAAGTCTTCCCAAAAGGTTGGATAGGACTTTGAAACCACCTCTGCATCTTCAATAATGAGCGACGTTTTAAGTGCTAAAGGCGCAAATGCCATGGCCATTCTGTGATCGTTATAAGTCGCTATGGGCACCATGTTGTTTATGGTACTTGATGCTGACAAATGCAGGGACTTATCTGTAATAGTGAGCTTTCCGCCTAATTTTTCAATTTCGGTTTTTAGGGCTACCAATCTATCTGTTTCCTTTATTTTAAGGGTATGAAGCCCTGTTAAATCACACGCTATGCCTAAGGCAAAACAGGTCACCGCAATGGTTTGTGCAATATCGGGTGCGTTCTTAAGGTTTAAAGTTAGTGGCTTTAGGCTTTTCTGATTTTTCTTCAAAGTCATTTTATTGCCTTGAAACGTCGTAAAAATACCAAAATGCTTATAAATTTCTACCAAAACAGAATCGCCCTGTAACGAGTTTTCTTTATAGGAAGACAAGGTTATCTCTGTATCTAAAGGACTTAACGCTACAACACTGAAATAATAGGAAGCCGATGACCAATCGGACTCCACCACCAACCTTTTGGGAGTTAGTGCTTCTTTATTTGGTTTTACGGTTATAACGTTGCCTACAAATGATGATTTTACACCAATTTCTTCCAACAAAGCCAACGTCATGTTTATGTAAGGAATGGAGGTTATTTCGCCCTCCAAAGTCAATTCCAAACCATTTTCAAGTTTTGAAGCTATTAACAGCAAAGCGGAAATATACTGGCTGCTTACATTGGCCTTTAGCGAAACATGGTATTTATCCAGTTTTTTCCCTTTTATTTTTAAAGGTGGAAAACCTGCATTTTCAATATAAGTAATGTCTGCGCCCAATTCTTGAAGTGCTTCCACCAGAATTTGAACAGGGCGTTCTTTCATACGTTTAGAACCTGTGAGTTCAACAGTACGCCCTTCTTGAATTGAAAAATAAGCCGTTAAAAACCGCATAGCGGTTCCTGCGTGATGAATATTTACAAGGCTAGACGAGGTTTGCAATGCACTGGTCATTAAATTACTATCGTCAGAATTTGAAACATTATCCAGTTCAAATTCTGGATATAGTGCTTTTAAAAGCAAGAGTCTGTTGGACTCACTTTTAGACCCGGTTATTGTAATTTCGGATTAACGATTTTTGATTTTTGATTTGTGCAGGGTAATATTCATTATAAAATGGTCTTGTTTTCTAAAGCCTGCAAATTTACTTTAATTTTTCGTTATTATGGTGCCTATCGTGGTCGCGTTTGGCCTTTTTGTCCATTCTTTTATCAAAAGCATTTTGCAAATCCACTCCTGTTTGATTTGCTAAACACAATACTACAAACAACACATCGGCCAATTCTTCGCCAAGGTCTTTATCTTTATCACTTTCTTTTTCACTTTGTTCGCCATAACGACGGGCAATAATGCGTGCCACCTCCCCTACTTCTTCAGTAAGTTGTGCCATGTTGGTAAGTTCGTTGAAGTAACGTACACCATGCGCGTTTATCCAATCGTCAACTATTTTTTGTGCGTTTTGTATGTTCATTATGCTTTGGTTAAAATTATTTGTTCATTTTCTTTTATAATCATTAGCAAACTCAAGTCATAAATTCAGAAAACAAATTTAAAACATCTGAGATTGCTCCCAAATATTTTAAGTTTGTCTTACATGAAAAGTTGCTAACAATTAAGTAAGAATATTTCATGTATGTTTAAATTTTAATTAATGCCACTTTTGAATTATCTTGTTTCGCCACTTCTTTGTAAAAATCCCTGAAAGCTTCATAATCTTCTTTTGGGAACTCACCGTCATTTACAATAAATTCTCTTTTGTAAATGAGCGTGTTGTCATCTTTAGTGACTATTTCAAATTTATAGGTACCGAACTTGGTGTCAATG
>CAXBNH010000350.1:0-3348 GCA_963976905.1 uncultured Algibacter sp. | reverse complement strand
AGATTATCAATTGTAATAAGTTAACCCTTTTAAATATTGGATATTAAAAAGGCCGTAATATTCATGCTTGTTAGTACGTTGGCATTTGCATGCATGAATGCTAGTGTAAAATACTTAACAAATATCAGTGCTTATCAAATTGTATTTTTCAGATCCGTAAGCTCGTTGGCATTTACTTTCGGATTTCTTTTTAAAAACAACATCCCTATTTTAGGAAATAACAAAAAACTGCTCATCCTTAGAGGATTGGTTGGGGTTACTTCCATGACCTTGTTTTTCATGTCCACCAAGTACCTTCCCATAGGTACTGCCGTTTCTTTACGATATTTGGCACCCATTTTTGCAGCAATTTTTGCGGTTTATTTTTTAAAGGATAAAATCAAACACCTTCAATGGTTGTTTTTTATTATTGCTTTTATGGGCGTATTGGTATTAAAAGGATTGGACACACAACTAAATACCTATGGATTGCTGCTTATTTTAACATCGGCCATTTTTAGTGGTTTGGTATATGTGGTGATCAGTAAAATAGGAAAAAGTGAGCACCCTGTGGTCATAGTCAATTATTTTATGGTCATCTCAACTATGGTTGGCGGTGTATTATCCATTAACAATTGGATAAACCCAATAGGGGTGCAGTGGCTGTTCCTTTTCAGCCTGGGTGTGTTTGGGTATTTTGGGCAAGTATATATGACGAAGGCTTTTCAAATGGCACGCACCAGCCAAGTGGCGCCTTTAAAATATGTAGAGGTTATTTTTACCGTATTGTTCGGCTTATTTGTTTTTGGTGAGATTTACACCTTATGGAGTTTGCTGGGAATTGCCATGATAGTTTGTGCATTGGTGATGAACGGGTTATACAAAAATAAAAGTCGACAATAACCTGTTAAAAGATTATTTTAAAAAGATTACCTACGATTAATCTGAAAAAGAATTGCCAATCGATTGTATTCTTAATCAGGTAAAAAAACATAATAAATTCTAAGAATATGTTATTCATTCTTCTAAATTTATTGTCTTTTCAATAATTTTTGATGAATAGTAAACTATTCGCAAAAGTGATTACCAATAAGATCTATTTGAATCGTTTTTAGCTATATTTGCCGACTTAAAACCATACCAAAAACTATGAAAATAGGCATACTCAAAGAAACCCAAAAGGGGGAAAGGCGGGTTTCCATGTCGCCAAACATTGCAAAACAATTAATAGCCAAAGGTTTCCAAATTCTAGTTGAAGAAGACGCTGGTATTAATTCATCTTATAAAAATTCAGATTATAAAGCTGTAGGGGTAGCTGTTGAAAAAAGAGGCGTGATTTATAAAGAATCACAAGTGCTTTTAAAAATCAATCCTTTTGATGGGGAAGATTTAAAACTTGTAGACAAAGGGCATGTTTTAATCAGTCAACTCTATCACAAATCCAATACGCAACTGATAGAATCCATTGCAGAAAAGGGCGCAACAGCATTTTCATTAGATGCTATGCCCAGAATTTCCAGAGCACAGGATATGGACGTTTTAAGTTCGCAAAATAATTTAGCGGGCTATAAGGCGGTTATTTTAGGCGCTTATGAAATGACTAAAATATTTCCGTTGATGATGACTGCCGCAGGCACCATCACACCTTCCAAAGTACTTATTTATGGTGTTGGAGTTGCTGGTTTACAAGCTATTGCAACAGCAAAACGTTTGGGAGCCGTTGTTGAGGCCACAGATATCCGTACAGAAACCAAAGAACAGCCCCAATCTTTAGGTGCTAAATTTATTTCGGTTGATAACGAAGGGGAAACCTCAGAAGGTGGTTATGCCAAAGAGGCCTCAGAAGATTATGCACGCAGACAAAAAGAAGCAGTTGACAAATCGTTGTTCCAGGCAGATTTAGTAATCACTACCGCCAATATTCCTGGCAGAAAAGCCCCTGTTTTAATTACAGAAGAACAAGTTCTGCAAATGAAAAACGGCGCGGTCATTATTGATTTGGCAGCTGCGCAAAGCGGAAATTGCGCCGTAAGTAAACTTGATGAAACTGTTGTGTTGAACGGTGTTAAAGTCATTGGAACTACCATTGCACCAGAAAGTGTTTCTACAAATGCGAGTGAATTGTTTGCTAAAAACATTTATAACTTCATCATCCATTTGACTGCTGATAATGCTTTTAAATGGGATTTGGAAGAGGACATCACAAACGAAACTTTAATAGTCAAAGACGGCGATATCAGAAAAAAATAAATAATCCATTATGAATACATTGATAGAATTTATTCGCGATAACATCCAAATCACCTATATTTTAATCCTATCCATTTTTGTTGGAGTAGAAGTGATTAAGAGCATTCCCGCAGTTTTGCATACACCATTAATGTCTGGCGCCAATGCCTTGAGTGGCGTTGTTATAGTTGGAGCTATTTTGGTCATGCTACACTCAGACCCCAACGATTACCTAGCGTTGGCTTTGGGCTTTTTGGCAGTGGTTTTAGGGGTTTTAAATGTGGTTGGTGGCTTTGCCGTAACCCACAGAATGTTACAAATGTTTAAAAAGAGAAAATAATGAGTGTTTTATTAAGTGTTATATATCTTATCGCCACCGTAACGTTTGTTGTTGGTTTAAATAAGCTTGGTCATCCAGAAACTGCTAAAAAGGGAAATTTAATAGCCGCTGCAGGAATGGGGTTGGCTATTGTTGGAACTATTTTTATCCATGATTTGCAAGTCCCAACCATTATTTATGTTTTGATTGGAATCGCAATTTTGGTCGGTTCTATCATTGGTTGGCTGATTGCAGTAAAAGTAGAAATGACCAAAATGCCAGAATTGGTATCGTTGTTCAATGGTTTTGGTGGTGCTAGTGCTGCCCTTATTGGTTTGGTGGAATTCAGTAAAAATGCTGATAA
The DNA here is from genome assembly GCA_963976905.1 of uncultured Algibacter sp. Taxonomy (GTDB): domain Bacteria; phylum Bacteroidota; class Bacteroidia; order Flavobacteriales; family Flavobacteriaceae; genus Pseudalgibacter. The sequence goes on along the minus strand of CAXBNH010000350.1, from coordinate 457 downwards.
CACCATGCAGGCAACTACTATTGTTTCTGGTATTATTATTGGAGCCATTACCTTTTCAGGAAGTTTAATTGCCTGGGGGAAGCTTAACGGTTCTCTAAAAAGCGTGGTTAAAATTCCACAATACAATATCATCAACAATTTATTCTTTATTGGCATTTTAGCATTTGCTGCTTATATGATTGCTTCTGGCATTCATAATCCATTTTTACTTTACGGATTATTAACTGCAGGTTTAGTCTATGGTATTTTATTTGTATTGCCAATTGGCGGTGCCGATATGCCTGTGGTTATTTCATTATTGAACTCATTAACAGGTATTGCTGCTGCCATAACAGGCGTATTATATGATAATATGGTCATGCTTGTAGGTGGTATTTTAGTAGGTTCTGCTGGAATCATATTGACCATTGCCATGTGTAAAGCCATGAATAGAACCTTGAGCTCTGTGATTTTTGGT
>CAXBNH010000349.1:0-3372 GCA_963976905.1 uncultured Algibacter sp. | reverse complement strand
CTCCCAAAATAATAATGAGATAGGTTGAAAAACCAAAGGCCAAAGCACCTAAAGCCGCCAATTTAAAATCAACTTTCAACACTAACAAAAGCACATAAAACCCTAGAAAATAAAGAAACAGATAATCTGCGGGGCGCGGTAAAAAACGCAAACTTAAGTCGAGCTTTTTGATATAATTATGTGGATATTTAGCACCCAATTGATAGGTTGGCATCCCGCTAAAAGCCCCATTGGTCCAATAGGTTTCCGTTCCTGTTTCAGCACGGAAATCTGTTTGTTGTTTGGACATGCCAATGTATTGTTTGATGTCATTTTGAAAGAGTCGTTTTCCGCTTAAAACAGGATTAAAATACGCTAATGAGAGCACAATAAAACCAACTAAAACAAGTAAATGCGGAAGGATTTTTTTAAATGAAAATGGCATGAATGAAATTTAATGGAACAATTGTGAAAAATAGGAATAATTTTTAAGAATCACATAAGTTTGATTGATGAGATTTCAGTCTTTACGAAAATGACCTTTCAATAATCATTCAATCTCCTCATAATCCACATAATCCCCAACATCTTTATTTGAAGATTTGGTATCGGGCATTTTATCAATGGTCACTTCGCCTTCCTTTTTAGTCTTAGGTTCTTGTTTTTGTTGAAAACCTCCAAACTGTCCACCAAAACGTTCTTCTGCTTTTTTAGCTACATATTTTAAAAGAAGTGGCGCAAATAATCTGGATAAAATTTTTACCCCAAAATAAATCAACAAAATGATTAGTATTGTCCTTACTAATCCAACAGCAGATGCATATTGTAACATACCAACAAATTTTAGCAAAAATACAATTCTAAATACTTAAAAAACGTTCAAAAATGATAAAAAAACTATAAAATATCTATATTTGAGAATCCTAATTGAGTACAAAAACACAATAGAATTGCCTACTTACCCTAAAACATTTAAAATGAAGTCACTTAAATCTACGCTACTTTTAATCTTTTCGCTCACCTATTCACTCGCTTATTGCCAATATACAGATGTTATAAATTCAAATCGGCCCGGTGTTTCACGAAGCGCATTTTCTGTGGGCACTAATGTGGCGCAATTTGAAGTAGGCCCCTATATGATTAAAGAAAAACGAACACCCGCTTTAAGTACTGAAGTTGATGGTTTTGGTGTTGATTTCGCAGTACGATACGGATTGCTTTGGGAGCCATTGGAATTAAACATAGAGGGCACATTCCAAAGTGATACCAAAACTTATTTTTCAAACATTCCGTATGAAGAATCCCGTGCCAATTTTAAATACCTGACCGTAGGTGCTAAATATTTGGTTTATGACCCCTACAAAAATGCTGAAGAAGACAAACCGAACCTATACAGTTGGAAAGCAAACCACCGTTTTAAATGGAAATATTTAATTCCAGCTATTTCTGTGTATGCGGGTGCTAATTATGACACAAAAACCAATCCTTACATAGCACCGGGAATTGAAGGCTTTAGTCCAAAAGTCATGATTGCCACACAAAATAACTTTTCTGGAGGCTGGGTGTTCGTGATGAATCTTATTAAAGACAGAATTGGCACGGACCAATCTGACTTTCAATATATATTGACTTTAACGCATTCTTTTAACCCTAAATGGGTTATTTTTGGCGAAACACAAGGCATCAAAAGTGATTTTTATGCGGACAATCTTTTTAGGTTTGGTGGTGCTTATCTTTGGGGGAAAGATTTTCAATTAGACACGGCCATAACCTTCAACACCAAAGACACACCATCGGTTTTTGGGGTTCATCTTGGAGCTTCTTATCGATTGGATTTTCATAAAGACAAAGAAATTAAAAATCAAGATAACGGTACATCTGCCAAAGAAGAAGGCAGCAGAAGGTCCAGACATAAAAAAAACAAAGACGAGCCTTTGCATGAAAAACTTGAAAGGCAAAAAAGAGAAAGTACCGATTTCAACTAACACTACAGACACCACATTATTGAATGATTACAATCAAAGAAGTTAAAACCAAAAACGATTTAAAAGCGTTTATTAAATTTCCCTTTAAAATTTATAAAGACTCGCCGTATTGGACACCGCCTATTATCAGTCAGGAAATAAAAACGTTCAATAAAAAAGAAAATCCCGTTTTTAATGATGCTGAAGCAACGCTGTTTCTAGCATATAAAAACAATGAAGTTGTTGGCAGGGTTGCCGCCATCATCAATTGGTTGGAAGTAAAAGGCCAAAACCAAAAAAAAATGCGCTTTGGGTGGTTTGATTTTATTGACGATTTAGAAGTTTCAAAAGCACTTTTTAATAAAATTGAAGCCATTGGCAAACAACATGGTTTAGAATATGCCGAAGGCCCCGTTGGGTTTTCAAATCTGGATAAAGTAGGCATTGTTACCGAAGGTTTTGAGGCTGCAACCTCTATGGTTACTTGGTACAACCACTCCTATTACATAAAACATTATGAAGCTGCCCATTATAGTCCTGAAAAAGGGTATATAGAAAGTAGGTTCCCTTTTGCAAATGTAAAACCCGAGTTTTTCTTGAAAGCCCAAGAGCTTATAAAAAAACGCTATGGGCTTAAAGCGCTCAATTTTACAAAAACCAGCGATGTGATGCCTTATGTTGACAAAATGTTTGATTTATTCAATAAAAGTTACGCATCACTATCCTCTTTTGTGGCTATTACCGATATTCAAAAAGCCTATTTTAAAAAGAAGTTTATTAGCTTCATAAACCCAGAATATATCAAATTTGTGGTTGATAAAGACAATAACCTTATTGGGTTTGCCATCGTGATGCCTAGTTTTTCAAAAGCATTGAAAAAGGCCAACGGAAAATTATTCCCTTTTGGTTTTAAACATATTTTAGACGCTAAAAAGCTCAGTAAAGATGTTAATTTTTATTTAATAGGCATTCATCCAGACTATCAAAACAAAGGTGTTCATGCTGTTATTTTTAATGAATATTACAACACCTTTACAGAAAAAGGCATTCAAACCTGCTACAGAACACCCGAATTGGAAAACAATATAGCCATACAGCAAATATGGAAACACTTTAATCCTGAGATTTACAGACGCAGAAAAACATTTAGGAAAAACCTAGATTAAATAATTTTTCACACCAAGCAGCCATGAGCGACCAAATAAAACTTAAAGATGCCATTTCTATTGGTATTGGAGGCATGGTGGGCGGCGGTATTTTCGCTGTCTTAGGGCTGGCGGTCACACTTGCCAAAGGCGCAACACCTTTAGCCTTTCTATTTGCGGGATTTGTGGCTTTAATAACTTCTTATAGTTACGTCAAGTTAACGCTCAAATTTCCAGATAAAGGTGGTACGGTTAAATTCATCAATAAAGGCTTTGGAAAAACC
>CAXBNH010000348.1:0-3378 GCA_963976905.1 uncultured Algibacter sp. | reverse complement strand
ATAATGCCATTATAATGTGTTTGAAAAGGATGAGCCCAATAACGATGATAATGAGTCCACCAATAAAGCTACTGATAGTAGAAAAGGTGTCGCTCCCCCAATCCCAAATCCATATTTTAGAAATGAAGCTTCCAATATTATCCGATAATCCATAAGCGGCACCAAAGATAATCACTGCAGTAAAAAAACTTATTAGCATAGGGACAGCAAAATATTTCCAAAGCTTTAGTTTTGATATTAAACTAAAAGCCCCGAAATAGGCTTTGATTCCTGAAATGATATTTTTAATCATCCGCTCCCCAACCCTCTCCGAAGGAGAGGGAGTTTGTTAGGTTTTATTATTTGAATTTTGTTCTTCAATTTGAAAAAACTTTAAATGAATTAGCAATTAATTCCACAACAGTTTCTCCCCTTCGGGGAGATTAAGAGGGGCTTGTATATTCCTTCACAGCATCTATAAATGCCTTGGCATGATTCAATGGAATATTAGGCAAAATACCATGGCCTAAATTTACAATGTATTTATCTTTACCAAACTCATTAATCATTTGGTGTACCATTTTCTTGATTTCTGATGGTGGTGATAATAAACGCAACGGATCAAAATTACCTTGAAGCGTGATGTTTCCACCGGTTAAATAGCGTGCATTTCTAGGGGAACAGGTCCAGTCAATACCCAAAGCAGAGGCATTGCTTTTTGCCATATCACCAAGCGCAAACCAACATCCTTTTCCAAAGGCAATTACAGGTGCGTCATCTTTTAAAGCGTCTATAATTTGATTGATGTATTGCCATGAAAATTCTTGATAATCAACAGGTGAGAGCATACCTCCCCAAGAATCGAATACCTGAACCGCATCACAACCAGCTTTTACTTTTTCCTTTAAATAAGCAATAGTGGTGTCGGTTATTTTTTGAAGTAATTGGTGTGCTGCTACTGGATTTGTAAAACAAAACTCTTTAGCTTTATCAAACGTTTTACTGCCTTGTCCTTGCACACAATAGCACAAAATGGTCCACGGTGAACCGGCAAAGCCAATTAATGGAATATCGTCGTTTAATAATTCCTTAGTCGCTTTTATAGCTTGATAAACATAATCCAATGCTACTGTCACGTCTGGGACGATGACATTGTCAACATCTTTTTGCGTGCGTACAGGGTTTGGTAAATACGGGCCAAAGTTTGGTTTCATTTGTACCTCAATATTCATGGCCTGTGGAATAACCAAAATATCACAAAATAAAATGGCGGCATCCATTCCGTATCTACGGATGGGTTGCACGGTAATTTCACTGGCTAATTCAGGAGTTCGGCAACGCGTAAAAAAATCGTATTTCTCACGGATTGCTATAAATTCTGGTAAATAACGGCCTGCTTGACGCATCATCCAAACTGGTGGACGGTTTACTGTTTCACCTTTTAATGCTCTTAAAAATAAATTGTTCTTCATATATGGCTTTTAGCTGTTAGCCTTTTGCTATTGGCTTGTTTCTCTAACTATTTTTTATGCTGTTTATCAAGCTATTAATCATTTTGCCTTCTTTATTTAGAAATTCAAAAATATATTTCAACTCATTTTCAGGAATAAAACCTAATTCTTGTGATATAATTAATTGTGTTTCTACTTCAAAAAGAGAACCCATTGCAATTTCAAGAAAGCGTTTAAATTCAACATCGCTATTTCTGCTGCATCCTTCTGCAATGTTTGAAGGTATAGATACTGATGCTCTCGTAATTTGGCTTCTTAAACCAAATTTTTCTTCTGAAGGTAAGTTTTCAGACAACAAATATACCTGTTTTACGAGTTCGATCCCATTTTTCCAAATCTCAAGTTTTCTAAAGCTTCTCATCTTTTATTAGTGTTTATTGATTACTTCATTTGCTGTTATAACAATTAATTATAATTTAGGACGGATTTACTAAAAGCAAAAGGCTGACAGCTAAAAGCTGAAAAAAATATCAAATATAATGCTCATTTACCAACTCAATCACGCTTTCCACCGTTGGCACTTTAGAAACTCTCACATCATCAAAATGTTTTCTGGCCTCTGTTGCCGTGGTTTCACCAATACAAAATGCAATGATTTCCTTATTGTTTTTTTGTACAAAACTCTCAACCGTTGATGGACTGTAAAACATCACTCCTTCAACCGAGTCGTCAACTTTTACACCATCGTATTTGGTTTGGTAGGCCTCAATTTCATTAACTTTTATATTGTTTTCTGTTAAAATAGTAGGTAAGGCATCTAAGCGTATATCACTACAAAAGTAAGTAACTTCGGCACCCTCCATAAATTCCACTAAATATTTTGCAAGTGCTTTTGCGTTTTTTTCAGAATGGGCAACTTTTCCAATTTTTTTTTCCACTAAACGCTTGGTTCTACGCCCAACGCAATAGATATTTTTGAATTGCAACTCTATAGCTGAATAGTTTGTTGTTAACGATTCCACAGCATTTTTACTGGTTATAACAACATTCTGGATTTCATTCTTTAAGAATCGTGGATGAATACGATTCAGGCTTATTTTTACAAAATCCGAATTTTCAGCAAATACCTTCTCATGAAATAATAAACGTTGGTCTTCGGTAAAACTCTTTGTAGAATACACGTTGGTTTTTCTATCAGAATGTTTGATGTTGTCCATTAAACGTTTGCCTCCACGCTCAATAACAAAATCGGCACAAAACTGGGCCATATCACTATGTTCGCCTAGTTTTTTAACGCGTGCAACATCAATTCTTTTTGTGCCATCAGGACTTAATAAAACCCCTTTAAAGTTAATCTCTTCGTCTTTAATGTAAGCTAAAGCTCCTATTGGGGCAGTACAACCGCCTTCTAATTTATTTAAAAATTCACGTTCAATTGTGGTACAAATTTCTGTTTCTTCGTGGTTTAATTCAGCTATTATAGCTTTAGTTTTTTCATCTTCTTCTAAAGCTGTAATCATAATGGCGCCTTGTGCTGGAGCTGGCACCATCCAATCTAAATTAACGGCTTCTTCGGGTCTTATTCCAATACGGCCAATACCTGCCGCAGCGAAAATAGCACCGTTCCAATCGTTTTCTTCTAGTTTTTGTAAACGCGAATTTACATTGCCACGTAAATCTGTAATAGTATGTGTAGGGAATCTATTTAGCCATTGTGCGCGCCTGCGTAAACTTCCAGTTGCAATAAGCGCTTGTTTTGCGCCTAAAAATTCTTCATTATTTTTAAAAACAAGTGTGTCATTTACATTGCCGCGTTTTAAAACCGCCGCTTGAACAATACCTTTTGGTAAAACAGTGGGTACATCTTTAAGCGAATGTACCGCAATATCGATGTCATTATTTAACAATGCAATATCTAAAGTACGTGTAAAAATACCAGTGATGCCCA
>CAXBNH010000347.1:0-3378 GCA_963976905.1 uncultured Algibacter sp. | reverse complement strand
AATTGACACCCCTGGCCACGTCGATTTTTCATATGAAGTATCCCGATCTATCGCCGCTTGCGAAGGCGCTTTATTGATTGTTGATGCCGCACAAAGCATTCAAGCACAAACTATTTCTAATTTATATTTGGCTTTGGAAAACGATTTGGAAATTATTCCTGTTCTCAATAAAGTAGATTTACCAAGTGCCAACCCTGAAGAAGTCACCGATGATATTGTTGATTTATTAGGCTGCAAACCCGAAGAAGTAATCCATGCCAGTGGAAAAACCGGTTTTGGTGTTGAGAATATTTTGGCCGCCATTATTGAACGTATTCCTGCGCCAAAAGGCGACCCAAATGCACCTTTACAGGCTTTGATTTTTGATTCTGTTTACAATACGTTTAGAGGTATTGAAACCTATTTTAGAGTCTTTAACGGCGAAATTAAAAAAGGACAGAAAATAAAATTCGTTGCTACCGATAATGAATATTACGCTGATGAAGTTGGTACTTTAAAATTAACACAAGTAGCCAAACAAAGTGTTAAAACGGGTGATGTTGGTTATTTAATTACAGGCATTAAAACCGCAAAAGAAGTAAAAGTAGGCGATACTATTACCGATTTTGCAAACCCAACCACGAATATTGTAGAAGGTTTTGAGGATGTAAAACCCATGGTTTTTGCGGGTATTTACCCAGTTGATACTGAAGATTACGAAGAGCTTCGTAACTCCATGGAAAAATTACAACTTAATGATGCATCACTCGTTTTTCAACCAGAAAGTTCTGCGGCATTAGGTTTCGGTTTCCGTTGTGGGTTCTTAGGCATGCTCCACATGGAAATCATCCAAGAACGTTTAGAACGTGAGTTTGATATGACTGTTATTACTACAGTTCCCAACGTATCTTATCATGCATACACAAATAAAAACCCTGATGATGCTTTTATAGTAAACAACCCTTCCGATTTACCAGATCCTTCTACCGTAAATCGTGTGGAAGAGCCTTATATAAAAGCTACCATCATCACAAAATCAGATTTTGTTGGCAATGTGATGTCACTTTGTATTGAAAAAAGAGGATTGGTGTTAAATCAAACCTATTTAACCACCGAGCGTGTTGAATTAACTTTTGAAATGCCTTTGGCAGAAATTGTTTTCGATTTTTATGACCGATTGAAAACGGTTTCCAAAGGCTATGCGTCTTTTGATTATCATCCAATTGGCATGAAAGTTTCAAAATTGGTACGATTGGATATTTTGTTAAACGCATTACCTGTAGATGCACTTTCAGCTTTGATCCATGCTGATAATGCCCAAAATATAGGTAAAAAAATGTGTGAAAAATTAAGAGAACTCATTCCGCGTCAGCAATTTGACATTCCCATACAAGCGGCTGTAGGCGCCAAAATTATTTCTAGAGAAACCATAAAAGCACTTCGTAAAGATGTAACCGCCAAATGTTACGGTGGTGATATTTCGCGAAAACGTAAACTTCTTGAAAAACAGAAAAAAGGAAAAAAACGCATGCGCCAAGTGGGTAATGTAGAAATACCTCAACAAGCGTTTATGGCGGTTTTGAAGTTGAATGATTAACAAGAAAAAATTATAGAATACTTACTAAAATGCTCCTAAAAATTTAGGAGCATTTTTATTTTAGGTTATTTATACAAGAAAACAGTTGTTCTAATATCAAAATTGAATGATTTACAGCGTTTTTTTTGTTTTGCTGAATTATGTGTTAAATTGTTTGATATATCCCAAAAAAATTAAAATTATTCCTAAAAATATAATTAACCCAAAAAAGTCGATAATATTTTTGTATGTTTATAACATAGGAAATGTTCTTAAAGCAAAACCACATAAAATAGGTTCAAACTCTACGTTATTGTTTACACAGCAAAGTTTAACTCATGTTTTTAGCGCATCAAAGTTATTAACAATTTAACATCTTGCAAGAAACTGCTTTTGCTTTTATCAAGAATAATGTTCTTTTAAACCACGTTACTTTTTCTGAATTATTTTTTTGGAAAATTTTAATTAACCATACCAATTAAAATATAATGAAAGCACTTTTTTACACAAGAGAATTTCCACCATATGTCTATGGTGGCGCTGGAGTCCATGTTGAATATTTAGCGGCCGAATTAGCTAAGTTAATGAAAGTAGATGTAAGATGCTTTGGCGATCAAGATGAAAGTGCCCCTAATTTGAACGTAAAAGGATTTCCTTATGACAATCCCACTTTTAAAGATGCTGATGGCAAACTTAAAGCCGTATTCCAAACCTTAAGCACCTGCCTTGAAATGAACTCAGAACCCGTGGATGCAGATGTGGTACATTGCCATACGTGGTACGCCCATTTTGCGGGTATTGTTGCTAAATTATGGCACCCCTTTGGTTATAACCACGCATTCCTTAGAGCCTTTAAGACCTTGGAAACGCGAACAATTGGGCAGAGGCTACGATGCCTCTTCATGGATAGAAAAAACAGCTATTGAAATGGCAGACGCCCTTATTGCAGTTTCCGAAGAAACCAAAGAAGATGTTATTAAACATTTTAATGTTGATGAAAATAAAATACACGTTATATACAATGGTATCAACCTCCAGCAATACAATGTAACTTCTGGCACTTCTACACTTGATGCTTACGGCGTTGACAAAAACAAACCCTATGTGCTTTTTGTAGGTAGGATCACTAGGCAAAAAGGCATCATACATTTGGTAAATGCCATAAAATATATAGATCCAACCACTCAAATTGTATTGTGCGCCGGTGCTCCAGATACTCCAGAGATTGGAAAGGAGATGGAAAACGCTGTTAACGAAGTAAAAAAGACCCGGAACAACGTGATTTGGATTGATAAAATGGTAACTAAAGAAGAAATCATTCAACTCTATTCACATGCCGATGTATTTTGTTGCCCTTCAATATATGAACCTTTCGGGATTATAAACATAGAGGCCATGGCCTGTAATACTGCTGTTGTTGCTAGTGCTGTTGGTGGCATAAAAGAAGTTGTTGTTCATGGTGAAACCGGCTTATTGATTCCACTTGAACAACAAAAAGAAGCCCCTTTTGAACCTATTGACCCTGATAAATTCTCCAGAGATTTAGCCAATGGCATCAATAAGGTCATAAATGATAAAGCCCTCAGAGAAACCATGGCCACAAATGGTAGAAAGCGTGTGGAAGATTATTTTGATTGGATAGCCATTGCCAAACAAGTTGAAGATTTATACAAATCTTTACTATAAAAATCGTAAATTACAGATGGTGAACACCTTCTTTCATAAAATTCATTCTATAACTCACATAAACTAACTACATATGATAAACGATAAAGTATTAGCCATAATATTAGGTGGCGGTCAAGGATCAAGATTATATCCAT
>CAXBNH010000346.1:0-3380 GCA_963976905.1 uncultured Algibacter sp. | reverse complement strand
GGCAAGCTCTCAACCTTATAATTTGGCGGCCATGTAATTTCAACTTCATCAACATCTGTAAAACCACGGTTTATTATAAGCGGTAATTTTCTATCTCTGTAACGGTCTGGAATATGGGTATTCCGGTTTAAGGCATTTAAAGTGAAAAGCATCCTGTTTCCTAAAATTTTGGCGTAGCTGTTGGACTGAAAACTAACTTCTTCTTTAAAATCTATATTTATTTTATCGTTATTGGTTTTCATACTGGTTATCAAAATACTATTGACATAACCCCATCGGTTTTTGTAATGGGTATCTAAATCCCTTTCGGTTTCGGTTTCCAATCTTAACTTGTCTGAATATTGAGTGCCTTGGGAATTGATGGTTGCATTTACTGTAATATTACCATCAATAGCAATAGTGTAATTCCCATTTATTAATTGCAAATTTTCTTCGGAAGTATATTTTTTGGTATGCTTGATTTCGCCGCCTTCGGGCGTTACTACCAAAACATCTCTATCATCTGTAAAATCAGCTATAAAACCAAAAGGCACTTTTTGGCTGGTACATTCCAACCATATATTTTCATTGTTGTTCGGAATGTTCAAAAACACATGATTGCCTTGCATGGATGTAAAATTGTCTTCAATATTAATAATGTCATCGCCGCCATAAACCACACAATAATTAGATTTCACATTTGCAGCTTGTAAAAGCGACATGGTATAGTTTGTTAAGGCCTTGCAATCGCCATAGCCCAATTTATCAACTTCCGAAGCATTGAAAGGTTTCCAGCCGCCAATACCAACTTGCACGCTTATATATCTGGTTTTATCTTGAACGTATTGGTAAATCTTTTTGGCTTTGTCAATATCGTTGGTTTCATCTTTTACAAGGTTTTGAATCATGCTGATGGTGCTTGCAGGTAAATCGTGTGTGTCTTTTAATAAATCGCGGTACATCCATTTTCCAAAGTCGTTCCAATTTTCAACTTTAGAAGCAACGCCTTCCAATGTAAATTCATTGGATGCCACCAAGACCCTAGGTGCTAAATCCCTAAACAAAGGCCCATACATCTCTGGCTTTATAGCCTTTATATTTTTTGCCTTATATGACAGTTTTCCAGCGAGGTCTTCTTTTTCAACATCTATGGTTTCCAACTGCTTTTCTTTTTTCCTGATGGTCATAGTTTCAGGATATGTAATTTTATACGTGCTATTTTCAACACTTACGTAGTAACCATCTATGGGAGAAAATGATTGGATAAATGCCGTGTTATTGGTGTTTACAACAGAGGTAAACGCCATGGTATAAGGATATGTGATTGGCGTGTATTCCAAATATTTAACCCGCGAATCTGAATACAAAGTACCGCCATCAACAGCACTAACATCCTTAAAATCATTTTTTTTGATTTTTTTTATTTCCTTTCCAAAACTGTCAAAAATCAAAACTTCTAAGTCTTTTATTTTAACGTTGTTATCATAATACACATAGACATCTGTGTTTTTATAACCCTCTTTATTCAATATCGTGACAATCTTTTTTTCAGAAACATCCATGTCATCAGATGATTCCAACGAAATATTTACCGCATGAAGCCTCACGACAGCATTGGCATTTTGTTTGAGATTATCTGGAATTGAAAAACTGGTATATAAATTTTCTTGGGAAGAAACCGCTATTGCTAAAAACAGCATTAAAAATGTCACAATACTTTTTATGGTCATAAGCAAACACTATTAAAGCCATAAATATACGGCTGCAAGATTTTTAATTTAATGAGAAAAATCATGTTTATTTGGACTTTTCTTTTACCAAATTAATTAAAAATCTTACACCAAATATAAAGAAACATGGCAGAAAAATATACTTAAATTCACTAAAAATGACTTGCAAGCCCCATTCTGAAAAAAAGCGTTCCACACCAATAGGCGATACTTTTATCTCCCTAAAAGGAAAAAAGAAGCGATTATTATCAAAAGGAATTAAAAACCCAACGCCTTTACCCCCAGAAGTCATGGCATCTAAAATACCATGGGAAACGGTTGATAGAAATATAACCGAAAACCAGATCATTTTATGTTTTCTGCCCAAAGTAAACATGAGAGCTGCTCCCCAAATAATTGCAAATAAAATGGAATGCGAAAACCCCCGATGCCCCAACGGATGCTCATAAGGAATACCTAACTTAAAAGCAATGACATCAAAATCTGGAAGTATGGCCGATAAAATAGCTGCCCAAACCAACCATTTTAAATGTTGATTATCCATCACTTTTGACAGGGTAAACCCCACTATGCCGTGTCCAAAAATAGACGCCATTATTCTTTATTTTTTGTATCGATTATAATGGTTACGGGGCCATCATTGAGCAATGCCACTTTCATATAGGCTCCAAATTGACCTGTTTGTATTTTTTTTCCTAAATCAGTTTCAAGTTGACTTACAAAAGCTTCGTATAAAGGAATGGCGCTATCTGGTTTTGCAGCTTTAATATAACTGGGACGGTTTCCTTTTTTCGTAGCAGCATGCAATGTAAACTGACTGACCACAATGGCGTTGCCATCAACATCCATAAGCGATTTGTTCATCACACCATTTTCATCTCCAAAAATCCGAAGGTTTGCTATTTTATTTGAAAGCCAAGCGATATCCTCTTTTGAGTCTTCGTCAACAATACCTAAAAGCACCAAAAGTCCATTTTCAATAGAAGCCACTATTTCATTATCAATGGTCACACTTGCTTTTGAAACTCTTTGTATAACTGCTTTCATTCCCCTAAATCACCAAATGGAACTTTTTTTTAATTAAACTTTTTTGAAGTCTTCCCTTTTGGGGAAGATTTAGATGGGGCTTTTATTCCCAATCTTCTGTTCTATAATGCTCATCTTCGCCTTCTACAATTTGCAAATAACTGCGGTAGCGCGAAAACGCAATGGCATCATTATCCAAAGCAGCTTTCACGGCACAATGCGGCTCTTGAATGTGCAAACAATTATTGAACTTGCAATCTTGTTTCAACACAAATATTTCGGGAAAATAATCGCCAACTTCTTCTTTGTCCATATCTACCACGCCAAAACCCTTAATGCCAGGCGTATCGATAATTTTAGCATTTTCTGAAACCTCTGGACTCAAATCGAACATTTCTGCAAATGTAGTGGTATGCTGCCCTTGGCCATGTTGCGCTGAGATAGCTTTGGTTTTTAAATCCAATGTCGGTTCAATAGCATTTACTAACGTTGATTTCCCTACACCAGAATGCCCCGAAAACATGCTCACTTTACCGCGCATCATCGCTTTAACTTTGTCAACATTTTTACCGGTTACCGCCGAGACACCAATACATTCATAACCTATTTTTGTGTACACGTGCGCTAGATACCTAACCTCATTGA
>CAXBNH010000345.1:0-3380 GCA_963976905.1 uncultured Algibacter sp. | reverse complement strand
CAACAGAAGTTTGTGTTTTATTAGAAATCATTTCTGCTAGTGTTTTCCCCATCAAATTAAAGTCTGTTGAAATGGTTGTAATACCGCCCTCTACAATTTCTTTTAACAAGGTATCATTATAAGATATAACACCAATATCTTCTATTAGGGCCAAGCCTTCACTTTTCATTTTTTTTATAATGGTCAGCAAATTCTTATCATCAGGAATTACATAAAGCTCTCCCTTTTCAAGATATTTATTTTTTAAACTATTTACAATATTGAAAGGTATTTTATTTTTTTCACAAAATGCAACAAATCCTTTAAGCATGCCTTGTGGCTGCTTTTCTTCAGAAAAGACCAATACCATTTTTTTGTATTTTTCTATAAGATGCCATGCATTATTAAGGTTGTCATAAATATCTTTTTCAAAATTTTGATAAACAGCAGGATATTCCAATAAATCGTCATGTACCTGATCTAAAATATAAACTTTTTCATTTGGCAATATTTGGATAAACTTATTGGTGTTTTTTAAATTCGCGGGCATGATGACGTAATAATTGTAATCCCCAGAATTATCATAAATCAATTGGCTGAAGATTTTTTCATTAAAATGATGGAAAAAAATATCTACCTGCACATCTGAACCTAAATTGTCTAAAAACGAACTGTACAGATCTTCTTTAAACGAATTCAATTCATCAAAAAGTAAAAATATTTTTTGTACCACTTTAACATTTTCACTGGAAACATAATAGCCTTTTCCTACAATAGACTGGATAATCCCTCTGTTTTTCAATTCATTGAAAGCCATCAAAACAGTGTCTCTTGAAAGTTTATGATCGTCCCTAACGCTATTAACAGAAGGCAATTGATCCCCTTTTTGCAAAACGCCAGAAAGTATGGCAACTTCAATTGAATTGATGATTTGCTTATATTTTGGAATCCCTATTTTCTTTTTGACAGTGATCATAACCTTATACAAAGATATAAAAAAAATCAACAAAACATACTAGACCCTACTAGTTTGGTTTTTTATTTAAAAATTATTTTATTTAAAAATTAAATCTCTATATTTGAATTCTTAATAATTAACCATACTAAATTATAGTATTATGACAAATGGATTTGAATTTTGGGATTATGCGGTTTTTATCGCTTATGCCGTTTTAATTTTAGGTGTTGGATTGTGGGTATCTCGCGACAAGGAAGGCCACGAAAAAAACGCTGAAGATTACTTCTTGGCAAGTAAATCTTTACCTTGGTGGGCTATTGGTACATCTTTAATTGCCGCCAATATTTCTGCTGAGCAATTCATTGGCATGTCCGGATCAGGGTTTGCCCTTGGTTTAGCAATTGCTTCATACGAGTGGATGGCCGCCATCACCTTAATTATTGTTGGAAAATATTTTCTTCCCATTTTTATTGAAAAAGGACTTTACACCATTCCAGAATTTGTTGAAAAACGATTCTCCACAAACCTAAAAACCATACTTGCCGTATTTTGGATTGCTCTTTATGTATTTGTAAACTTGGCATCCGTTTTATATTTAGGAGGCTTGGCCATTGAAACCATTATGGGCATTGACATGATGTATGCTGTTATTGGTTTGGCACTTTTTGCAGCTGCTTATTCTTTATATGGTGGGCTGTCCGCTGTAGCATGGACGGATGTTATTCAGGTCGTGTTTTTAGTTTTAGGTGGTTTAGCCACTACCTATTTGGCGTTAAACACCGTTTCTGGTGGACAGGGCATTGTAGCTGGATTCGCAAAAGTAGTTGAGGCTGCTCCCGAAAAATTCCACATGATTTTAGAAGAATCCAACGACAATTATATTAACCTGCCAGGTATTTGGGTACTTATTGGTGGTTTGTGGGTTGCCAACATATACTATTGGGGTTTCAACCAATACATTATACAAAGAACATTAGCCGCTAAATCTTTAAGAGAATCACAAAAAGGTATTTTATTGGCTGCTGGTTTAAAAATCATCATTCCTTTGATTGTTGTTATCCCTGGAATTGCAGCGTATGTTATGGTCAATGACCCATCGATAATGGCTGGCTTGGGAGAAGCTGGACAATTAAGTTTGCCTTCAGCAGCACAAGCAGATAAAGCGTATCCTTGGTTATTGCAGTTTTTACCAACAGGACTTAAAGGTGTGGCTTTTGCCGCATTGGCCGCAGCTATTGTATCGTCTTTGGCTTCCATGCTAAATTCTACATCTACCATTTTTACCATGGATATTTACAAGCAATACATCAACAAAAACGCAAGTGATAAAGCAACGGTTAATGTAGGTAGATTATCTGCTGCTATCGCTTTAATTCTTGGTGTTATTATGGCACCTCTCTTAGGTGGTATTGACCAAGCATTCCAATTTATACAAGAATGGACAGGTATTGTTAGTCCTGGTATATTGGCCGTATTTATTCTAGGATTATTTTGGAAGAAAACAACAAACAATGCCGCTATTTGGGGCGCATTGGCTTCTATTCCTATTGCATTGGCATTAAAGTTTATCCCTATATCTGGTTTAGAGCCATGGATGCATCAAATGGGATTGACAGCGGTACTTACCATGTTGGTTATTATAATCTTAAGCTACTTACAAAACAAAGGCAAAGATGATGAAAAAGGCATTAATTTTTCTTCAGGTCTATTTAAAACATCACCATTATTCAATATAGGATCTGTTGTTATTTGTCTTATCACAGCAACTTTATATTGCTTATTCTGGTAGGTAGAATATTTTTGAAATAATTTTTCAACACATAAAAAAAAGAGTCAAAATATCTTGAAGCATTTTCAAGTATTTTGGCTCTTTTGCTTTTTTAACAATGAAGTGATTTAAAAATTTTGTTAAGTAATGATTCATTTTCCGACTTAACCTAAATAGATTTTTATCTTTAAGAAAAAAAAATATTTATGCAAAAAACATATTACGATCCGGCAGACCTTAAAAAATTTGGAAAAATAAGTGAATGGAACCAAGAATTGGGCGATAAATTTTTTGAGTACTATGGCAAGGTATTTGAAGAAGGTGCACTCACGGCTCGCGAAAAATCGCTAATTGCCCTAGCCGTTTCACATACCATTCAATGCCCATATTGCATCGATGCCTATACAGGAGATGGTTTGCAACGCGGCATCACAAAAGAAGAAATGATGGAAGCCATTCATGTTGCCGCAGCCATACGTGGTGGCGCATCATTGGTTCATGGTGTGCAAATGATGAATAAGGTAAATAAGCTGGACCTTTAAATAATTTACAATTTTTGAATTACGATTTACGATTTGTCATTCGTAAATCGTAATTCGTAAATCAAAAATATGGTTACAAACTCTTTACATAAACGCAAAAGCGACTTAGCAAATAGTAAACGGCAACTGGAAA
>CAXBNH010000344.1:0-3381 GCA_963976905.1 uncultured Algibacter sp. | reverse complement strand
AACCTATCGGGGCTTCGGGCGAATTGGCTTTAGATTGGATGAACGGAAGAAGAACGCCCGATGCCAATCAAAACTTAAAAGGTGTGATTTCTGGAATTAATTTAGGAAGTACATCACCAAAAATATTTAGGGCTTTGGTTGAGGCATCCTGTTTTGGGGCTAAAAAAATTGCGGACAGATTTATAAGTGAAGGCATTCCAATCAAGGGCGTGATTGCTTTAGGAGGTATAGCAAAAAAATCGACATTCGTCATGCAGACCATGGCAGATGTATTGGATGCACCTATAAAAGTAGCAAAATCAGAACAGGCCTGTGCCTTAGGCGCGGCTGTTTTTGGAGCTGTTTCAGCAGGTTTTTATTTAGATACCGAATCAGCCATGGATGCCATGGCGAGTCCATTTGAAACCATTTATAAGCCTATTCCAGAACATGTTGAGGCTTACAAAAAAGTATATGCAGATTATAGCGCTTTATGCGAGATTATGGAAAACCATATAATGCAAAAATAAAATGAGCAATTACAAAACATTAAAAGAAGAGGCTTATGAAGCCAATATGCAACTCCCAGAATTAGGGTTGGTGTTATTTACTTTCGGAAATGCTAGCGCAGTAGATCGCGATAAAGGAGTTTTTGCCATTAAACCAAGTGGTGTGCCTTATGTGGATTTAAAATCCGAAGACATGGTTATTTGTGATTTTGATGCTAAAATTATCGAAGGCATGATGCGTCCATCTTCCGATACAAAAACGCATGCCGTTTTATACAAGGAATGGGATAAAATAGGTGGTGTTGTGCATACGCACTCCACTTATGGAACCGCTTGGGCGCAAGCCATAAAAGATGTGCCTATTTTTGGAACTACCCATGCCGATCATTTAATTTCAAATATACCATGTGCGCCACCCATGAAAGATGAATATATTGAAGGCGATTACGAACACATGACGGGCTATCAAATTATAGATTGCCTTACGGAGCGTGGTTTGGATTATGATGACATCGGGATGATTCTCGTTGGTAACCATGCACCATTCACTTGGGGTAAAACGGCTGCTAAAGCGGTTTATAATAGTGCTGTTTGCGAAGAGGTTTCTAAAATGGCATATTTAACATTACAAATAAACCCAAATGCCGCTATTTTGAAAGAGGCATTAAAAAAGAAACATTTTGAACGTAAGCATGGTAAAGATGCTTATTACGGTCAAGGTTGTTAATAAAATGAACACTAACTAAATCAAATAAATATTATGAGCATTTTATCTTTTGCTGCTTTTACCATACTTGTTGCTGTGATAGCATGGTGGTCTACTAGAAAAACAGATGAGAATTCATCTGATGGTTATTTTCTTGGGGGGAGAAGCCTCACAGGACTGGTGATTGCGGGATCCCTGCTGCTTACTAATTTGTCAACAGAGCAAATTGTAGGTATGAATGGAGTGTCTTTTAGAGATGGTATTCCAATTATGGCTTATGAAGTTGTTGCGGCCATTGCCATGGTTTTTACAGCTTTTGTATTACTGCCTAAGTATCTTAAAAGTGGTATAGCAACCATTCCACAATTTTTAGAAAATAGATATGGCAAAAGCACAAAAACCATTGTATCATTATTGTTTTTATTAGGTTATGCTATATCTATGTTGCCAACCGTATTGTATTCTGGGGCATTGGCAATAAATACCATGTTTGATATACCAGAGATGCTAGGCATGGGACCTGAAGCGGCGCTTTGGGTTACCGTTTGGTCTATTGGGATCATAGGTAGTATCTACGCTATTTTTGGTGGATTGAAGGCGGTTGCGGTATCAGATTCCATAAATGCTATTGGATTAATTGTTGGAGGGTCGTTAATACCGATTTTTGGTTTAATGAAAATCGGGGACGGTAATGTGTTTACGGGCTTGCACAAGTTAACAACAGAACTTCCTGAGAAGTTTAATATCATAGGGGGGCCAGATTCTGATGTGCCTTTCTGGACGCTTTTTACAGGTATGATCATTGTGAATTTTTACTATTGGGGTACTAACCAGGCGATTATCCAAAGAGCTCTTGGGGCTAAAAACTTAAAAGAAGGCCAAAAAGGGCTTTTATTGGCGGCATTTATAAAAATACTCGGACCTTTTATAGTGGTGCTTCCCGGAATTATTGCTTTTTATATTTTTAATGGTGATTTAGCAAATGCAGATGAGGCTTACCCTATGGTTGTTAAGGCAGTGCTTCCAGCAGCATTTATAGGCTTTTTTGCAGCTGTTCTTTTTGGAGCCATTTTAAGTTCTTTTAATAGTGCATTAAACAGTTCAGTAACTTTATTTGGCCTTGATTTTTATAAAGAATATATCAACAAAAATGCTTCCGAAAAGCAAGTCGTAAAAGCAGGTAAAACATTTGGTATTGTTTTAGCGTTGTTTTCTATGGCCATCGCACCATTGTTATATGGCGTTCAAGGAGGTATTTTTACGTATTTACAAGAGTTGAACGGTACTCATAGTGTGCCTATTTTGGCCATTATCATAGTAGGAATATTTTCTAAGCGCGTTTCAGGAAAAGCGGCAAATATTTCTATTCTGTTCAGTGTGGTTACTTATTTAATTACATTATATGTTATTAAGCCAGATATCAGCTTTTTGCATGTTATGGGAATTCTATTTGTTCTAACCACAATCATCATGTTTGTAGTGAGTCACTTTATACCACGGGAAACAGATTATGAGCAAGAATACACCAAACAAGTGGATATTACCCCATGGCAATATTTAAAACCAGTTGGTTATGCTGTTGTAGCAGCGGTAGTGGCACTTTACATTTATTTATCATAGTAATATAAAAAAAATAGTTTCAGAATAACATGATTAATTTAAAACAAAACGACGTTTGGTTTGTAACTGGAAGTCAGCATTTATACGGTCCAGAAACTTTAAAGCAGGTAGCGGAACATTCAAAAGAAATTGCAAATGCATACAATAACAATGCAGCAATTCCTGTAAACATCATCTTCAAACCTACTGTAAAAACACCTGATGAAATTCATGCCATTTGCAAACAAGCGAATAATGATGACAATTGTATTGGCATCATCACTTGGATGCACACGTTTTCTCCAGCCAAAATGTGGATTGCGGGATTAAATGCTCTTCAAAAACCATTTTTGCACTTACATACGCAGTTCAATAGGGATATTCCATGGAATGCTATTGATATGGATTTTATGAATTTAAACCAATCTGCTCACGGCGGACGTGAGTTCGGGTTCATAGCCTCCAGAATGCGATTAAATCGTAAAGTGGTTGTTGGGCATTGGCAAGATGAAAACGTCATTAAGAAAGTGGGGGATTGGACGCGTGTTGCTTCAGCAGTTGCCGATAGTAGAAAAATGAAAGTGGCTC
>CAXBNH010000343.1:0-3396 GCA_963976905.1 uncultured Algibacter sp. | reverse complement strand
TGCCGGAAGTTATACTCATCTAGTAGATTCGTTATTAAGTTTAAATATTGATATTAAAACAGTTTTTGCACCAGAACACGGTTTTCGGGGTACTGCTGATGCAGGCGAAAAAATTAAAGATGGTATTGATACAAAAACCGGTGTGCCTATTATTTCTCTTTATAGTGCCAATAAAAAACCGAAGTTAGAGCAATTGAAAGAAACAAAAAAATACGAAAAGGATGTTGAAAAAGGGGTTTCAAGAATAGATGTGATGGTTTTTGATTTACAAGATGTTGGTGTTCGTTTCTATACCTATATATCGACTTTGCACTATGTTATGGAAGCTTGCGCCGAAGCAAATATTCCATTGATTATTCTTGATAGACCAAACCCAAACGGCCATTATATTGATGGCCCTATTTTAGAAATGGAACATAAAAGTTTTGTTGGTATGCATCCTATTCCTGTGGCGCACGGTATGACTATTGGCGAATATGCACAAATGATTAAGGTTGAAAAATGGTGCGCAGTGTGAACTTAAAGTGATTCCGATTAAAAATTATACTCATAAAACAGCTTACAGTTTGCCTATAAAACCGAGTCCGAATTTACCTAACGATAAAGCCATTAATTTGTACCCGAGCTTATGCTTTTTTGAGGGCACCAATGTAAGCGTTGGCAGAGGTACAAAATTTCAATTTCAGATTTTTGGCAGTCCGTTTTTGAATAATGAACTGTATGACTTTCAATTTACACCCCAACCAAACGATGGTGCTAAATACCCTAAACATCAGGGTAAACTATGTTATGGTAAAAACTTAGTACTTACTGAAAATTTAAACACTTTAAACCTAAATTGGTTAATTGAAGCTTATAAGAATACCAAAAACAAAGATGAATTTTTCAATGCTTTTTTTACCAAATTGGCAGGTACCAAAAAACTTCAAAAACAAATTGAATCTGGTTTAAGTGAAGCTGAAATTAAAGAACTGTGGAAAGAAGGATTGGAAGCTTTTAAAACAGTACGGGAAAAGTATTTGATTTATGAATAATTAATTGGTTTCTAAAGTCACTTCGACTGCGCTCAGTGTGACATTTAGCTAGAAATTGGCTAATTTAATAATTCCACTAGCCTATTAGGATAATCGGTAATAATCCCATCAACTTTTAAGTTAATCATTTTTTGTAAATCCTCTTTTTTATTGACTGTCCAAGGTATCACTTTATAATTTTCGGCTTGTAAGTTCCGTACTGTTTTTTCATCCAATAATTTATAATACGGACTTATAATTTCTGGGGTATAACTCATTAAGTTTAGTTTATTCCATATATCTTCATCCTCATCAACCAAAAGTGCAACGGGCATTTTAGGTGCTTGTTTTTTAATTTCTTCTAAAGCACGTAAATCAAAACTCTGTAAATTGGTTTCGTTAAAGGCTTCGTTTTTATTTATCACTTGAAGAACCAATTGAACAAATTCTTTAGGTTTCGGGGTAAAAACGCCATCATATATTGGTATTGCTTTTATTTCAATATTAAATTTAATTGCTGGGTTTCTCTTTTTTGCTTCTCGAATTACTTCAACCAAAGATGGCTTATAGGTTTTTACTTTTTCTTGCTTTGGAAATCTGGGATGGAACTTTGTACCGCAATCAAACTGTTTAATACTATCAAACGTCATTTGATATAAATTATATTTTTCAGCATCAGATTTCAGAATTTCGTTGCCTTCTAAATCTAAACAAATTTCACTATCCATATAAGGTTCATGAGATACCACAACCACATTGTCCTTAGAAATAACCACATCTAATTCTAAAGTATGGACGCCCAACTCTATCGCTTTTAAAAATGCAGGAACGGTGTTTTCGGGCAGCAAACCCCTGCATCCCCTGTGCCCTTGAATATCGATAGTTTTTGATGGATTACAGCTCATAAGCAAATTTAAAAACAGCATGTATAAAATATATTTTGAACACTTATTCATAACGTATCCTTTTCAGGAATATAGGTTGGTTTCTGATATTTTTGAAAAGGCTGTATGAGTAAATCCTTAATATTGCCATTCTTTTTTTTATCTGGAAACACATCAACTCCGTAAACAATTTTATCGGTATCCAATGTCATATAAGTTCCAAATAATCGATCCCAAACCGAGAAAATATTTCCATAATTGGAGTCGGTATAAGGCAATTTATAATGATGGTGTACCTTATGCATATCGGGAGATACAATAACATAGCTTAAAATATAATCCACTTTTTTAGGTAATTTAATATTAGCGTGATTAAACTGCGTAGCAACTACGGAAAGTGATTGATATAATAAAATGAGCGCTATAGGTGTACCCATAATAAAAATACCAAATAGTGTAAAAACATAGCGTATTATACTTTCTAAAGGATGATGTCTATTGGCTGTTGTAGTATCTACATTATGATCAGAGTGATGCACTAAATGCACCATCCACAACGGTTTTACTTTATGCTCTATTAAGTGCGGTAAATAGGCACCAAAAAAATCAATTAGAAAAAGACCTATAATACCATATAACCACAAAGGCATTTCAGGCAACCAGTTTAAGACCCCAAAATTATTAGCCATCACCCAATCAGACGATTTTAAAAATAAAAAAGCTAAAGGTAGATTAACCAAGATTGTGGTTAATGTGAAAAATAAATTGGGTACGGCGTGTTTCCATTTTCTGTAATTAACGCCAAATAAGGGTGTAATGCCTTCAATTATCCAAAAAAAAGTCAATCCTCCAACAATTATTAATCCGCGATGCAATGGCGGAATGCTTTCAAAATAGTTTAGTAACATTTCCAAAGAAAAAAGTTTCACTAAATATAATGAAATATGTTTTCTCGCAAAGTCGCAGAGACGCAAAAAGTTTATATTAATAGATACTGGTTTTTTATCCTTTGCTTCATGGCCTCAACAATATTAAAAGCAGCGGGACAAATGGCTACATTTTTGAGCGTTAGATTTGAAATTTGCTGAAACTTTTTTCTATCGGTATGCGGAAATTCCCTGCATGCTTTTGGGCGCACTTCATAAATGGAGCAGTAATTATCAGCACCTAAAAACGTGCATGGAACACCTTGCAATACGTAATCGTTATCCTCATCAATTCGCAAATATTGTGCAATAAACTGCTGGGGGTTCATTTTAAAATGTTTGGCAATTCTATCAACATCTTTGTCGGTAAACAAAGGCCCTGTTGTTTTACAACAATTGGCACATGTTAAGCAATCGGTTTGCTTAAACTCATTGTCGTGCAATTCTTGCATCACATAATCCAAGTCTTTGGGTGGTTTCTTTTTTAGCTTCGCAAAGAATTTTTTATTCTCGTTATGTTTATCTTTGGCGCCCTTTGGAAGGTTTTTAATGATGTCTTGCATGGTGTAAAAA
>CAXBNH010000342.1:0-3418 GCA_963976905.1 uncultured Algibacter sp. | reverse complement strand
TCCCCTTTTTTCAATAGAGATGAAAATCCGTTTGCCACTAAGTTAATACCATGTGTGGTGCCTGAAGTAAAAATGATTTCATGCGAAAACTTGGCATTGAAATGGGCTTGTATTTTATGTCTAGCTTGTTCGTATAAATCTGTCGCTTCCTGACTTAAGGTATGCACGCCACGATGGATATTGGCGTTGTAGTTTGAATAATAATCCACAATCACATCTATAACCTGTTGTGGGGTTTGTGAGGTGGCAGCATTATCAAAATATACTAAAGGTTTGCCATTTACTTTTCGAGAAAGAATGGGGAAGTCTTTTCTTATGTCTTGTACGTTGAACATGGCTGAATGTTTAGCCCCGATAGCAGTCTTTCGACTCCGCTCAAGATGACCTTGAAATCTTTTTTATTTTTTTCAAAGCAAAAAAGATATAGCGGATAGCGGGATTAGCTTCAAATAAAAATTAATAATAAAGTTTCCTTGATGAGATTCCCTCCTTTACTTTGACTGCGCTCAGTATAAACTTGGGAATGACAAAATACTATAAATCAAACCCGATATTAACCCCCAATTTGTTGGCTATAATTTTCGTGATACGTTGCTTTATTTCTGGTATTTTAACCGAACTCAATACATTGTTACTAAAAGCATACATTAAAAGGGCTTTGGCTTCTTTTTCTGGAATACCGCGCGAACGCATGTAAAACATAGCACTTTCGTCCAATTGCCCAATGGTACAGCCGTGTGAGCATTTTACATCATCAGCAAAAATTTCCAATTGGGGTTTGGTATTTATAGTGGCTTTATCGCTTACTAAAATGTTATTGTTGGCTTGGAACGCATTGGTTTTTTGAGCTTCTTTTTCAACAACTATTTTTCCGTTGAAAACACCTGTGGCATTTTCTCCAAAAATACCTTTGTAATCTTGGTGGCTCTCGCAATTTGGCTCAATATGGTGCACCAACGTATTGTGGTCCACGTGTTGTTTGTCGCCAATAATGGTCACGCCTTTTAGAGTTGAATCAATACGCTCGCCTTCTTGATAAAAATTAAGATTGTTGCGTATTAATTTACCGCCAAAAGCAAAGGTATGCACCGATGTCACACTTTCTTGTTTTTGTTTGATAAAGGTATTGTCTATCAACGAAGCGTTGGCTTGGTCGTTTTGGATTTTATAATAATCAACAATAGCACGCTTGTTTGTGAAAATTTCGGTGACACTATTGGTCAATACCGGGTTTTCCGTTAAACTTTGGTGACGCTCAATGATTTGAACATGGCTGTTCTCATCCACCACGATTAAATTACGGGGCTGCAGCATTAAAGCGGCTTCATTTCCTGTTGAAAAATGAACGATTTGAATGGGTTTTTCAACCAGTTTGTTTTTCGGGATATGAATGTAAGCGCCCTCACTTGAAAATGCTGTATTTAAAGACGGCAAACTGTCTTTGGTGGCCGCTTTGTTAAAGTAGTTTTCAATAATCAAACGGTATTTGGGTTTGTTTAATGCCGAGGACATCAAGCAAACATCTATGCCATCATGTGTGGTTTGTGACAGGTGAGATGAATATTTGCCATCAATAAATACTATTTTATAAGAATCGATATCGTGTATAAAATATTTTTTTATATCTCTATATTCAATAGAATTTTCCTTTTTCGGGAAAACGCTATAATCCTGTTTTAAAATACTATTTAAAGAGGTGTATTTCCAAGCCTCTTCCTTTTTGGAGGGAAAGCCTTTTTCTTCAAATATTTTTATAGCATGGCTTCTCACGTCATGGATGTATGTGTCGTTATCCACTTGGTTTTCAAATGCTAAAAATGATGATATGAGTTTTTCTTTTAAATCCATTTTGTTCAGTTGTTAGTCGTTAGTTGTTAGTCGTTAGTTTACTCCTGTAAACTGTGACTGAAAACTGCAAACTAATTTTTAATTTTGATAGTAATTTATTTGAGTGAATTTCTCAAGACTCAAGACTCAAGACTAGTTACTATTGACTAAAATTACGCATTCACTTCTTCCTTAATCCAATCGTAACCTTTTTCTTCAAGCTCGTGCGCCAGTTCTTTAGTACCAGATTTTACAATGCGACCGTTGTATAAAACGTGTACAAAATCTGGAACAATATAATCTAACAAACGTTGGTAGTGTGTGATGACCACCACCGCATTATTCTTGCTCTTCAATTTGTTAACGCCGTTGGCAACAATACGAAGGGCATCAATATCAAGTCCAGAATCGGTTTCATCAAGAATGGCCAATTTGGGTTCCAACATGGCCATTTGGAAAATCTCGTTACGTTTTTTCTCGCCACCAGAAAAACCTTCGTTTAGGGAGCGGGATAAAAATTTACGGTCAATTTCCAACAGTTCCGATTTCTCACGAATCAGTTTAAGCATATCTTTAGCGGGCATATCTTCTAAACCATTCGCCTTGCGGGCTTCGTTGATGGCCGTTTTCATAAAGTTGGTTACCGAAACCCCAGGAATTTCCACAGGGTATTGAAACGATAAAAACACGCCTTTGTGGGCGCGCTCTTCAGCTGCCAATTCATCAATGTTTTCGCCAAGAAATTCAATACTTCCTTTGGTTACTTCATATTCTTCTTTTCCAGCAATTACAGAAGCCAATGTGCTTTTTCCAGAACCGTTTGGCCCCATGATGGCATGTACTTCGCCTGCTTTAACCTCAAGGTTTATGCCTCTTAAAATGGCTTTATCTTCAACACTTGCGTGTAAGTTTTCAATTTTTAACATCCTTTTTTAATTCAAAGTTTTGAGTTCAAGATCAATGCTCTTGAGTCTATTATTATATTGTTTCGTTTCCTAATTTTATGACGTTGTTCGCTTCCGAATTTGGTTTTGAAACCGTCAATATTTCTTTTATTTCCACTCGAAAAGGCCAACCTTCTTCGTTTTCTGGTTTTGGTGTTATTATGCCACGGATTTCCACGGGCACCATATCGGTCGCTTCGTTTTTATAGGCTTGCACTTGCTTGTCCAATTCATGCATTTTTTCATCAATCACGACGCCGTAAACCTCGGCATGTGTTTGCAGTACGGCCGCATCGGCATAGTATATGAAATCACCTTTTAATAAGGTAAGCCCATCATTTTGCTTGGCGGTTTTTGCATTGTTATCTACTTCTTTATTTTCAGATCTTGAATTGTTTTTACAGCTTATGAAAACTGTAAGCATGCATGCTAAAAAAACTATTTTTTTCATTTTGAAAACTTTATTTACGAAACACTTCTACTGCGCTCAGTATGACATTTCGTTATAAATCTACCCGACACTACCTTCTAAACTGATTTCCAGTAATTTTTGGGCTTCTACTGCAAATTCCATTGGCAATTTGTTAAGCACTTCTTTGCTAAAACCGTTTACGATTAATGCAATGGCTTTTTCTGTATCTATACCA
>CAXBNH010000341.1:0-3454 GCA_963976905.1 uncultured Algibacter sp. | reverse complement strand
AGAACGAACCAACGTTAACATTGGAGTTGGAAAAAACCAAGGATATTTTGGCGTCTTTGGGAGCGATTAAAAAGCAGCAATTTTTAGTTGGTTTTGCTTTAGAAACCAATAACGAACTTGAAAACGCAAAAGGCAAATTAAAAAAGAAACATTTAGATTTAATTGTTTTAAATTCGTTGAACGATACAGGAGCAGGTTTTAAAACAGAAACCAATAAAGTCACATTTATTGATGCTAAAGAACAGGTAACCGAATATCCATTAAAGTCCAAAGCCGATGTTGCCAAAGATTTATGGACAGAAATTATAAAACAAATAGATGCGTAATATTTTTATAATCTTTTTATGTTGCTTTAGTGCTGTTGGTTTTTCGCAAGAACTGAACGGTAATGTGGTTGTGAATGCGCGCCAAACAGGTAACGAGAACATTCAGGTTTTTAAAACCTTGGAAAAGCAGCTCAATGAGTTTTTAAGCAATACCAAATGGACCAATAGAACGTTTGCTGCACAGGAGCGTATTAATTGTAACATGGTCATCAGTATTACAGAATATAGCGGCGAGGCTTTTTCGGGCACCATTCAGGTGCAATCTACACGCCCTGTATACGGGTCTTCTTACTCAACACCCATTTATAATGTGAATGATAAAGATTTTTCTTTTAGATATTTAGAGTTTCAAAATCTGATTTTCAATCCCAATCAATTTGAATCGAATTTAATATCGGTTATGGCATTTCATGTCTATATGATACTGGCTTTGGATGCCGAATCTTTTGCTAAAGGCGGTGGCGATTCTTATTTTAATCAGGCACAGACTATCGTAAATTATTCGCAACAAGAAAATTATAAAGGCTGGAAATTGGCAGATGGCTTACAAAGTAGATTTGCACTGATAGACAATATCATGTCTTCTACATTTAAGGAATTTAAAGATGTGATGTACAGTTACCATCGAGAAGGATTGGATGTGATGAGCGACAACCCAAAAGCCGGGAAGGAAAACATCGCCGCTGCTTTAAACTTGTTTGTGGCTATGAATAGTCGCCGACCGAATTCTTTTTTATTACGAACTTTTTTTGATGCCAAAGCCGATGAAATTGAACAGATTTTTTCTGATGGGCCAAACGTCAATATTGCCAAAGTCAAAGAAAATCTGCAAAAAGTAGCACCGATGCACGCATCTAAATGGCAGAACATCACATTTTAAGAAGACTCTGCTAACTGCGGCTGAATACCTGAATACTGAATACTGAATACTGAAATGCTAACTTCACTTACCATAAAAAACTACGCTTTAATTGACAATCTACAAGTGGATTTCAATAACGGCCTATCCATTATTACTGGCGAAACAGGTGCCGGTAAATCCATTTTATTGGGCGGATTATCATTGATTCTTGGTAAGCGTGCCGATTTGAGCAGTTTAAAAGATACGTCTGAAAAATGTATTATTGAAGCGGTTTTTGATGTTTCTAATTATAATTTAAAAACGCTTTTTCAAGCTGAAGATTTGGATTATGAATCCCAGACCATCATCCGTCGGGAGATTTTACCATCAGGGAAATCACGGGCTTTTGTGAACGATTCGCCTGTAAATTTGAATAGTTTACAGCTTTTGGGCGAACGTTTGATCGATATCCATTCGCAGCACCAAACGATGCAAATAGTGAGCAACGATTTTCAATTTCAAATCATCGATGCTTTAGCCGATAATCAGGAGGTGCTCCAAAATTACAAATCGGAATTAAAAAATTACAAATCGCTTCAAAAAGCACTGAAAGAACTTTTGAATTTTCAAGCGGAAGCTATTAAAGAACACGACTATAATTCCTTTTTGTTAAAGGAATTGGTGGAAGCCAATTTGGTGGATGGCGAGTTGGAACAATTGGAAGAAGAGCATGAAACTT
The DNA here is from genome assembly GCA_963976905.1 of uncultured Algibacter sp. Lineage (GTDB taxonomy): Bacteria > Bacteroidota > Bacteroidia > Flavobacteriales > Flavobacteriaceae > Pseudalgibacter. The sequence continues at coordinate 1,548 of CAXBNH010000341.1, read as the reverse complement.
TAAACAACGTAGAGGCTATAAAAGAAAAATTATCGGTATCCTATCAATTGATGAGTGATGAGCAAATAGGCGTGCTTTCTACATTGACAGAGCTTAAAAATAATCTTCAGGGATTAAAAGGGTTTTCTATAAAATACGATGATTTGTTTCAACGTGTGCAAAGTAGCTTGATTGAAATGGATGATGTTTTTGGCGAACTGGATGTGCTTCAAGAAAGTTTAGAAGCTGATCCCAAACGATTGGAAATAGTCAATGCCAAACTGCAAACCCTCAATAATTTGATGCATAAACATGCGGTAAGCACTGTTTCAGAATTGATTCAAATTAAAAATGATTTAGAGGAAAAAGTAGCGGTTACAGAGAATTTAGATACTTCCATTCAGCAAAAGCAAACTGAAATTGATAAACAATCAAAGATTTTGAATACCATTTCAAAAGCTATTAATGAGAAGCGTTCCAAGGCCATTCCAGAATTATCACAACAATTAAAATTCATTTTAATGGGGCTGGGCATGCCCAATGCACGGTTTAAAATAGATTTAATTCCAAGTCAAAGCTTTTTATCAAATGGAAAAGACGAGCTGTCATTTTTGTTTTCAGCAAATAAAGGCGGTGAATTCAACGAACTGAAAAAAGCAGCATCGGGCGGCGAACTCTCCAGAATTATGTTGGCTATAAAATCCATTTTATCAAAATACATGCAGCTTCCCACCATCATGTTTGATGAAATTGATACGGGAGTTTCAGGAGAAATATCAAATAAAATGGGAGATATCATGCTGGAAATGAGCAAAACCATGCAAGTATTCTCCATAACCCATTTGCCACAAATTGCAGCGAAAGGCCATTCACATTTTAAAGTTTATAAAGAAGATGTGGATGATGTGACCCGCACCAACCTAATAAAACTAAACCACGACGAGCGTATTGTAGAAATTGCCCAAATGCTTGGCGGTGTAGAAATGTCTGATTCTGCTATTGCACATGCAAAAGAATTACTAAATTGAAAAAGTTTTAAATTTAACGGTCAAAGTTTTTTAAATTTGCCAATTGTTAGTTTTGCTATAATACATGCAGCATGGTAATAAACAACTAACATTTTAACAACAAAAAATATGTCATACAATTTACTTAAAGGAAAAAGAGGAATCATTTTTGGAGCATTGGATTCAAATTCTATTGCTTGGAAAACGGCAGAACGTGTTCATGAAGAAGGCGGTACATTTGTACTGACCAACGCACCAGTTGCCATGAGAATGGGACAAATCAATGAGCTTGCTGAAAAAACAGGATCTCAAATTATTCCTGCGGATGCTACGTCTGTAGAGGATTTGCAAAATTTGGTTGAAAAATCCATGGAAATTTTAGGCGGAAAAATTGATTTTGTATTGCATTCCATTGGCATGTCTATCAACGTTAGAAAAGGAAACCATTATACCAATCAAAATTACGATTGGACCCAAAAGGGTACGGATGTTTCGGCGATGTCGTTCCACAAAGTGATGCAAACGCTTTATAAAGCCGATGCTATGAACGAGTGGGGAAGTA
>CAXBNH010000340.1:0-3463 GCA_963976905.1 uncultured Algibacter sp. | reverse complement strand
TTGTTACGATTTACGTTTCCCAGTTTGGGCTAGAAACGTAGAGGATTATGATGTTTTAATCTATGTAGCCAATTGGCCAAAACCAAGGGTATCCGCTTGGGATGCCTTATTAAAAGCACGAGCCATTGAGAATATGAGCTATTGTGTGGGCGTGAATCGTGTGGGGATTGATGGTGTAAATAGTGAATATTCTGGACATTCCGCAGTATATGACGTATTGGGAAATAGCATCACGTCTTTTGTTCCTTTTGAAGAAAAAACAGAGATTGTTGTTTTAGAAAAAAGACACGTTGAAGTTTATAGAAATAAATTTAAATTTTTGGATGATAAGGATAATTTTAATGTTTTGTAGGATAATATTTTTTTTATATATTTTTATTCCTACATTTAGCATGTTTAATTATAAAATTTAAATCATGAAAAAATTAAGTTTAAAAAATTTAAAGCTAGAACCTAAAGATTTGATTGAAAGAAATCAATTAAAAAGTGTTATTGGTGGTTATGGTGGTTATGGAGGTGATGAACTTTGGATAGCTAAAGTTACTTGTAATGGTGGAACTTATGCTTTTACAAGTGGATGTCGTACTATGGAATGGATTGATTCAGAACTTCCACATATGTGTAGTACTAGTGGTATTCAAAGTGTTTATTATTTTGGGTGTGCTTAATGGAAATATCTCATTTAATTAAATTTTAAAATCTCAGATTAAATATTGACCTGAGATTTTTTCTATTCTATAGAATTAAAGGACGTTTATTTTCTAAAAAAAACAAGGGTTTACTCGAATCAGCCAGTTTTAAAACAACTACACAAATATGTTAATATCTCATATTCTGTGTGGTTTTTAGGAGTACAATTTTTTTATAATTTCTATAAAATGAAAACAGCTTTTTCATAGAAGAGTAAATTCATATATTATATCAAAATATGCTCTAATTTCTATCTCCTCTTTATTATAGCTAATTCTTTCGGGTTGTGTCTTTTTAAGATAACTTCCAGTATCATATTTTTTATTGCCATTGGTATCATGAATCACTCTTATAAAATATTTGCTGGGTGTGATATTTAAAAAGTCAAGAGGCTTGGCATCTGTAGCATATTGCTCGTATTTTACTTCACCACTATCATCGGTTAATTGTACGATTACTGGGTAGGTAGCATTGGCCAAGACCAAGCGTAAATTGCCATAAGTGTCTTTACTACTTGTTCGTAATGAATAATTTAAAGTATCGTTTTTTTTGCCAAAAAAACCTGTAAAGGCCTCTGGTAGGGCTTGTATTTTATATTCATTGGATTCCGTTTTCGGGAATTTGAACGTTATGGTATTTTTAATGGTATCAAAACCTGTTGTAAAAGCCACTTTGGTAGAATCTTTATCTAAAATAGTCACTTTTGAAGCGTCAAAAACACTAATGGGAGTGGTCCCAGAAATTTCAAAATCTTCTTCATAGGCAATGTTCCCAGAAGGTACTGCTTTTAAGGTCAAAGAATCCCGATCCATCTTTCGTAACCTCACTGGGTATTGATTGATGGTGTCCATGTCTGGATGCGACACTTGGAACACGAGCGAATCCAGTTCCAAACGTGGTTTGTACCAATAATAAAGCGTATCGGTTTTTGCATCTTTGGTAATGGCATATTCAAACTCATCGGGTGTTTCGGTAAGCAAATCAATGCGCATATTTTTATAATCGCCTTCATATCCAAATTCAATTTTTTCACCAGCGACCAATTTTGGTCTTGTGGCTTTAAAATCAATGTCTTCAGAAAACAGTTTCAGGGTGTAAAGCGAGTCTGTTGGCACATCAATAGGTGTTTTGTAAAACCCTATTTTATCTGTTTTTTGCTGAAACTTATAATCGCTGTTTTTGTCTTTTAAGGCGATGAGCATATACTTGCCAGCTTTCACGTTTTCAATGGAAAAGGTGGTTAAACTGTCTAAAGTATTGGTAATGTATTTGGGCGTTTCTTTGTAAACGATGGAATCGGTATAAGCAGAATCTACTTCATAAAGCATGACCGAAACAAAGGGTTCTGTTTTTTTATTGAAGGCATCCACTATTTTCCCATTAACGGTAAGCGAATCGATGTAATCGCCTGTGGAGAACACATAACGGTAATATGGATACGGATTACCTTCGTTATTATCAACAATACTGTTCCCGAAATTGAAAGCGTATGTGGTATTGGGTTGAAGGGTGTCGTAGATTTTGATTTTAATATATTCGCTTGCACCCCCAAGTGGTGTGATTTCGGGCTGCGTTTTCATGGGTGGCGAAATAATAAGCTGCTTTTGTAGGTTTTTGATCTGGATGTATTCATCAAAATAAATACGGATTTCCTTCGCATTAAAATTAGTGGAAAAATTTTCTGGAATGGCTTTGGTAATCTTAGGTGGCGTGATGTCTTTTGGGCCACCTTCGGGCGTTCCGCGATTGGCACAGTTGATAAAAACCAAGCATAAAAACGCTATAAAAATAAAACTTGAAAGGGCTTTGTTCATTACCAATTTAAAATTTGCACAAACCTACACAAAATTAGAGATATAACGAAAGAGTTACGACGCTATTGCGATAGATGCCACACTTATTTTTACATTTGATGCTTGCTGTAGTACGGTAATGCAGGCTTCCATAGTGGCACCTGTGGTTATCATGTCATCAACCAAAAGAATGTGTTTGTTTTCAATAGTTTGTGGGTTTTTCAGCATAAATAGTTCATCATTGTCGTTCCACCTTATCAAGCGTGTTTTTAAGGTTTGTGATTCTGTGTTGGTCACTTTCAGTAACACATCGTCTTTATAATCAACTTGTAAAGCTTCGGCAATTTGTTGCCCAAATTTAGTCACTTGGTTATAACCTCTTTTTTTTAGTTTTTTTTTGTGCATGGGTACGGGTATAACCATGTCAATAGCTTTGTAAGCTTCAACCGTGCTCAATTCGCCGCCAAGCCAATTTCCTAAAAATAGACCAATGTTTTCTTTGCCTCGGTATTTCAATTCGTGAACGAGATGCTGCACGACGCTTTTTTTATGAAAACGAAGTAAGGCCGTGGCATTTTCAATTTTAACCCGTCCGTAAAATGTTTTTAAAACCGTGTCGTCATTATTAAAATGAAAATTGGTAACAGGTAAACTGTGGCGGCAAGAAATGCATAGGTCGCTTTCATTATCATTGAGTAGGTTGTTGCAAGCATAACAAACTTTAGGAAAAAATAAATGGATTAGTGCGTTGAGCATGAATGGTGAAATGAAAATTTCTTGATAGGTAAACTTACTTAAAAAATAAATACCTTTGTGGCTTTATTTTTAATCAAAGCATTCCGTTTGTTTCAAGCGGTTTTATATTTTTGCACCTATGGCAAATCAAGATGATCAATTTAAGAAAGTAATCTCTCATGCAAAGGAGTATGGTTACGTGTTCCAGAGTAGCGAAATTTACGATGGATTAAGTGCAGTTTATG
>CAXBNH010000339.1:0-3474 GCA_963976905.1 uncultured Algibacter sp. | reverse complement strand
CAGGTTCTTGAATTTATCGCCTTTATTACTGCCTAAAGCAATGTGAAATGTTGTTGGTTGCGTCATAAGTAGCAGCAAAATAACTAAAACAATTTTTAATACTTTATATTTACAAGACCTATTTATCCACAATTATAAATGACTTTAAAAAACAAACTGGCCGCCCAGCGTATTTACATCCTTTTGGGCGCTTTATTTATAACATCGTTGGTGGTTTCAAACTTGATTTTCCAAAAGTTTTTTTATTGGTATCCGTTAGATATAGACATTTTTGGAAGTAAACTCTTTGAAATTTCAGTAGGTATTTTGCCCTACCCCATCACGTTTTTGATTACGGATTTAATCAGCGAAATTTACGGCAAAAAACGTGCAAATGACGTGGTCATTACCGGTATTTTTGCTTCACTATTTTCACTTTTAATCATTTATACGGCAAGTAGCGTACCAGCAACACCGTGGTCTCACGTAAATGACTCGACTTTCAATCACGTTTTTGGAAATTCTGCCATTGCCGTTTTTGCGAGTATGCTCACCTATTTATTTGCGCAATTTGTGGATATTCAAATTTATCATTTTTGGAAACGGGTTACCAAAGGTAAACATTTATGGCTTCGGAATAATTTTTCCACTTGGTTTTCGCAGTTTGTAGATACGTTTACCATTGTATTTTTACTGTGTGCTTTCGGTATTATTCCATGGGAAAATTTTAAAGGGTTATTGATTAGCGGTTTTCTTTTTAAATTATTCATCGCCATTCTCGATACGCCATTTTTATACTTGGGCGTCTATCTTTTCAAAAAGCGTTTTAATTTGCAGGTCAACGAAGAAATTGAATTGCTTTAATCCATTTGTGTCAATAATTACGTCACTTAGGTTAAATTTATATGAATCTTTTTCGTTATTTCGTCTGTAAAATTGTTTACAACGTATATTTATAAAAATTGATTTCAAAAACACATCAATTGTTTGTGTTTTTGAAATAATAAAGACTTGACAATCATCATCTATGAAAAAGATTTTAAAAATAACTGGCATCACTTTACTTATAATCGTAGCATTATTAATCGCCATTCCGTTTGTATTTCAAGGGCAAATAGAAGATATCGTAAAACGGTTCATCAATCAAAATCTGAACGCCAAAGTGGAATTTAGCGATGTCAGCTTGAGTTTTATACGCAGTTTTCCGCAAGCGCACGTGGATGTGAGTGATTTGGTCATTACCAATTTCAAGCCGTTTGAGGATGAAACTTTTGCGTCTGTAAAAAACATTTCATTTACCATGTCTGTGAAAGAATTGTTCAAAAAAGCAAGCGAAGGCCCTATTGTTGTAAACAGCATTTATGTGGACGAAGCCTTACTGACTTTAAAAACCGATAGCTTTGGCAATAACAATTACGATATTACCAAAGAAGATGAAACCGCAACAGCACCAGAAAACGATAGCAGTTTTGCTTTTGATATTGAAGATTACAAAATAAGCAACAGCGCCCTAACGTATATTGACGCCATTTCAAAAACAACCCTGCACCTTACCGAGCTCAACCACCAAGGGCATGGCACTTTTTCTGCGGAAATTTCAGAACTTGATACCAAAACCGAAGCTAAAGTGACTTTTACTTTAGATAGCACCAATTATTTAAACAGCAATCCCATAAAATTGGATGCTCTGATTGGATTAGATTTAGAAAACAGTAAATACACGTTTAAAGACAATAAAGGATTCATCAATGATTTGCCCATAGAATTTCAAGGCTACGTACAAATGCTTGAAGCTGGTCAAGACATTGACATCACTTTTGAAAACCCAGAATCTTCCTTTAAAAATTTCTTAGCGGTCATTCCAAAAACCTATTCTAAAAACATTGAAAATGTAGAGACTACGGGTGATTTTAAAATAAAAGGCATCATAAAAGGCATGGTAACCGATGAAACGATTCCTACTTTGGATATCAGCATCATATCGAACAATGCCTCATTTAAATATCCTGATTTGCCTAAAAAAGTTGATAATATTACGATTAACACCCTTATCAAAAACGAAACAGGAAACGTTGACGACACCTATATTGACATCAAAACATTGGATTTCAAAATTGATAATGATGCTTTTAAATCGTCCATCACTTTAAAAAACATCACCAAAAATATGTTGGTAAACGCCAATATTGATGGGGTTTTGAATTTAGCGAACATCACAAAAGCGTATCCTATTGAATTGGACAACGCCCTTACGGGGATTTTGAAAGCAAAATTGAACACCAATTTTGATATGAACGCCATTGAAACCAATGCCTACGAACGCATTAAAAGTACTGGCTCTGCTAGTATTAGTAATTTTGTGTTTTCTTCGAAAGCGATGGCAAATCCCATACAAATTTCCGAAGCCAATATGGCATTTAATCCCACAACGGTTTCTTTGAGCAACTTCAAAGCAAAAACAGGCGAAAGCGATTTGAATGCCGAAGGAAGCATTACTAATCTATTAGGTTTTTTATTGAGCAACGGTAATTTACAGGGAAATTTTAATGTGAGTTCCAACCTGTTTAAAGTGAGTGATTTTATGTCTGAAGACGAAAAAAATACAACAAACAACACAACAACAAAAGCTTCTGAATCTTTAAAAATACCAGCCTTTTTAGATTGTTCCATTCATGCCAATGCCAAAACGGTAGTATATGATAATTTGAATTTAAAAAACGTTTCTGGAACGCTTTACATTAAAGACCAAAAAGCGTCACTTGAAAACATGACATCCAGTATTTTTGATGGTGCTTTGGCCATTTCTGGCGATGTATCAACAAAAAGCGATACGCCAACTTTCAACATGAATTTAAGTGCGGATAGCTTTGATATTGCCAAATCATTTAAAGGTTTAGAACTGCTTCAAAACTTGGCACCCATTGCAAAACTGCTTCAAGGAAAATTGAACACCAGCATCAATGTATCTGGAGATTTGGATAAAGAATTCTCTCCCAATTTAAGCACCGTTTCGGGCAATGCTTTGGCAGAATTATTAGCTACTAGAGTTGGCGATAACCAAGGGGAACTCATGAACAAACTGGAAGGCGCATTGAGCTTTATCGATTTTGATAAACTCGATTTAAACGATTTAAAAACCAAACTGGAATTTGCCAACGGAAAAGTAAGCGTAAAACCTTTTGATTTAAAATATAAAGATATTGGCATTACCGTTTCTGGTGCGCATGGTTTTGATAAAACCATAGATTATAGTGCTGTTTTTAATGTACCTGCAAAATATTTGGGAAGTGACATAAACCGATTAATTGGTAAAATAAATGACACGGAAGTCAATAACATTACCATACCCATTACCGCAAACATTGGCGGCTCGTTTACCAGTCCATCTGTTAAAACCGATTTAACCAGCGGCGTTACAAACCTTACCAAGCAACTTATTGAAATTGAAAAACAAAAACTGCTGAGTCAAGGCAAAGACAAAGTAAAAGATTTGAT
>CAXBNH010000338.1:0-3475 GCA_963976905.1 uncultured Algibacter sp. | reverse complement strand
ACAACCCCTATATTGACCCAGATAAAAGCTTGGATTTTGACTATTTTTTTGTTAGAAAAGTAATGTTTGTCAAGTATTCCCAAGGTTTTGTGGTCATGCCCGGTGGTTTTGGCACTTTAGATGAATTGTTTGAGGCCATTACACTTATACAAACCCATAAGATTGAAAAATTTCCAATTATTCTAGTGGGAACCGATTTTTGGAAAGGCCTGTTGGACTGGATAAGAACCATTCTTTTGGATAAATTTGTCAATATCAGCACAACCGATTTGGATTTAGTGCATCTAGTAGATACACCCGAAGAAGTTATTGAAATTTTAGATGCTTTTTACAAAGAATCTGGCTTAAGCCCAAACTTTTAAAACTGCTTCAAACACGCAACATACTATGCAGTCAATAAAGCAGTTATTTAAAAACGAATTTGCTATATTGCCGCGCCTTAATTTTTGAATATGAACCTTTTTAATGTTATCGAAATAAATTGAGCATTCGTTTTATTTATTTACTCCTACTCTTTTTTACGAGTATTCTGAGCTTTAGTCAAAACACCATTGACATAAAAGCGAAGTTCCATATGGAGAAAAAACAAATATCTGTAGCCCAAACCATTCAATATCAGAATACCACGCTAGACACGCTAAAGGTCGTTTATTTAAACGATTGGACTCACAGCTATTCTACAAAAAAAACGCCTTTGGCAACGCGCCTAGCCGAAGAATATAAAACGGTTTTCCATTTTGCCAAAGACAAAGAGAGAGGTTTTACGTCCATAGCCGTACTCATGCAAGATGATAAAGATGTGGATTTTGAACGTGTAGTGAACCAACCCGATATCATAAAAGTAACACTTAATACGTCTTTGCTCCCAAACGAATCTTATACTTTAAAACTGAATTATTTGCTTCAAGTGCCAAGTGACAAGTTCACAGATTACGGCGTGACTCCAAATGGCGATTTCAATTTAAGATATTGGTACATAACCCCAGCGGTTTATGACGGCGAATGGCACTATTATAGCAATAAAAATTTAGATGACCTATACATCCCAAAAGCGGATGTCACTATGGAAATAGAACACCCAAAAGGGTATTATCTGACTTCAGAATTAAATACAGATAGCACAATACAAGACAATGAAAATCAAATAGTTAATCTTTTTGGAAAAAACAGGGTTTCCAGTAAATTGTTTTTGAATAAAATTCCTCGATTTGAAATCATTCAAGATAAAGACCTATCTTTCGTTTCAAATATAAATGATGAAGACCTAGAGACTTTGGATAAGGTTTTAATCATTGAAAAAATAACAGCATTCCTAAACAATAATCTAGGAACTTACCCCCATGAAAGATTATTATTGACCAAAATTGAAGCTTCTAAAAACCCTGTTTACGGATTGAATTTTTTGCCAAAATTCATTAAACTTTACCCAAGCCATTTTGAGTACGAATTAAAACTACTTAAAGTAGCACTTCAAAATTATCTCGAAAACACTCTGCTCATTAACCCCAGAAAAGACCAATGGCTTTTAGATGGTATTCAAATCTATTTTTTAATGAAATATGTAGAGATGAATTACCCAAACATGAACTTTTTAGGATCTGCATCCAACTTTTGGGGCGTGCGGTCCTTTCATGCCGCTGATTTAAAATATAACGACAAGTACATCCTGGCCTATATGCTCATGGCCCGGACCAACAGGGATCAAGTACTATCAATGCCTAAGGATTCACTATTGAAATTCAATGAAAACATAGGCAACAAATACAAAGCTGGCATTGGTTTTAAATATCTGGATGATTTTATCAATTCCAATACATTGGAAGCCACACTTAAATCTTTTTTAGAAGAAAACCAATTAGAGCCTACGTCCCCAAAAACATTTGAATCTTATTTAAAAACAAAAACACCAAAAGATGTAGATTGGTTTTTTGATGATTATGTAAATACCAGAAATAAAATTGATTTTAAAATAAAAAACGTCTCACAAACAGCAGATTCCATTACCTTAACCATAAAAAACAAGCAAAGCAACAGCATGCCTGTATCGTTGTATACGCTTAGCAATGATAGTATTGTTTCTAAAATTTGGGTGGAGAACGTTCCTGAAAATAAAACCATTACCATTCCAAAAAACAACGCCAATAAATTGGTTTTAAATTACAATAATGTAATTCCTGAAAACAATTTACGGGACAACTGGAAATCTTTAAAAGGCTTCTTTTTTAACAATAAACCTTTGCAATTCAGGCTTTTTAAAGATGTTGAAGACCCCTATTACAATCAAGTGTTTTTTATGCCAATTGTAGAATTCAACAATATTTATGATGGGCTTAATTTAGGGATTAGAATGTATAATAAAACGATTCTAAGAAAACATTTTATATATAGTATTGAGCCACAATATTCCGTCAAATCGGAAACATTAACTGGTGGCGCCTCGTTTTCTATCAATCATTTAATTGAAAATAGCGATTTGTACGGTATAAGGTATGGTTTTGCTACCAGTTACAAATCTTATGCTCCAGATTTATTTGTAAGGCAATTATCGCCCTATGTGAATTTTTATTTCAGAGAAGATGACGATTTCCGTTCCAATAAAAGAGAGCAATTGACCATTAGGTACCTTGAGACCAAACGCGATGAAGATCTTTTAAATATCTCCAACTCAACAAAACCAAATTATAATATATTCAACGTGAAATATTTGGACTCGAATGATAATCTAATCAATTTCAACCAATGGAACACCAGCCTTGAAATTGCAAAAACGTTTTCAAAAATCTCTTTTAATTATGAATACAGAAGGCTTTTTGAGAGCAATCGCCAATTAAATTTACGGTTTTTCACAGGTGCGTTTATCCATAATAAAAACCCTATAAGCTCAGATTATTTTAGTTTTGCACTAGACAGGCCCACAGATTATCTATTTGAACACAATTATTTAGGACGCTCAGAATCTAGTGGTATCTTTAGCCAACAATACATTGAGGCAGAAGGTGGGTTCAAATCAAAATTAGAAACGCCGTTTGCCAACCAATGGATTGCAACCTTAAATGCCAGCACCACGCTCTGGAAATACATCTTGCTTTATGGCGATGTTGGTTTGGTAAAAAATAAGTTCAACAGCGAAAAATTTGTCTATGATTCTGGTATCAGGATTAATTTAGTAACCGATTATTTTGAAGTGTATTTCCCATTATATTCCAATCTTGGATGGGAAGTGGGCCAACCTAGTTATGATGAAAAAATCAGGATTAAATTTACCGTGGATCCGCAATCCCTATTAGGGCTTTTCAGAAGACGCTGGTATTAAGCACTTTTTAGAGCTTTGCTTTTATTTTACAAAAACAAACCCTTCAATACATTATCACTAATTTTTAATTGATAATTACCTGTTTTTTAAATATTCCGTAACATTTTAAAGTTTCATTTCATTGTAATAGTGCCAAACTTTAACTATTTTTGCGAAACGCCA
>CAXBNH010000337.1:0-3483 GCA_963976905.1 uncultured Algibacter sp. | reverse complement strand
AATCTTGCCTTCAATATATGCTGCATTTTTCCTATCCAGTGCTATTCTTCTCACGGCGGTTCCTTGTTTTGCTACCATACTGGAACCTTTTACCTTTAAATCTTTGATTAAAACCACAGCATCTCCTGCGGCCAAAATCACGCCGTTTACATCTCTATGGATTATTTTGTTGGCCTCATCTTCGTGTTCGCCCGTGGCCCGTGCCAAAGCCAATGCTTCGTCATCCAGATACATCATGTCCAACAAATCTTTTGGCCAGCCTTCATTCCGAAGTCTTTGAAGCATACGCCATGCCATAATCTGAACAGCTACGTGCTCGCTCCACATACTATCATTCAAACAACGCCAATGGTTGACATCCATGTCTGTATCACCATTTATTTGGTCTAAACAGGTTTTACAAACCAACACATCATTTGCTACATTTTCATTTAACGAAGGTGGAATGGTGTATTGTGAAAGATGTTCTGCGGAAGTACATAATTCGCAAGTAGTGTTGCTTCTTTCTTGTAGTGTTTGTAGAACGCTCATTTTGATTTACGATTTTTAGAATTGCAAACATACCATTTTATTTCAGTGTGTCCTGCATTTTTTTGGTCATGCCTTTTACCACCATATCATAAGAATGGTCAATTAATTGTAACAAAAACTTGGGCTGCACTTCGCCTTCGTGAATATTGACCGTATTCCAATGTTTTTTACTCATGTGATAGCCTGGACGGATGCTCGTGTATTCGGCACGCAATTCTTCGGCGTAATCGGGGTCGCATTTTAAATTGATAGATGGCATGCCAGATTCCCAACCTTTTAAAGAAGTTAAAGCGAATAACTTCCCTAAAACTTTAAATGTCAGGATTTCTTCATCAAAAGGAAAATCTTCTGAAGTCCCTTTTTTTGCTAAACAGTAATCTCGGATGTGTTCTATGTTCATTTCAATTTATTTACTTTTCCCAATAATGCCCAAATGCGTGTTTTTAAAACCGTCAAAATATTTTAATCCATATCCGAACATTCTATCCAAAGAGGCGTGTGAAAACAAAATAATCCCTACTAATTGCAGAATACTATATTGAAAATAAACACCTACAAAATACACCAAAATGGCCATGGCTTTATGATGAAAAACATTATAAGTTATGGCTCCAATTTTTGTGTTTACCAAGTATCCAAGCATGCTAATATCTGGCGTTACTATTAAAACCAAAAACCACCACCAACTGAAATCCAATTGATTGAACATAAAAACACCCAAAAGGAACATTAATAATTCTTCAATTTTTAACGTTATTTTCATGACTCGATTATTTTATATAAAACAGGTTTGCTGGGCGTCGCATCGTTTTCAAATGGTGCTATTTGCAGATTTAAAAAATACTCGCCATCTTCAATAGTGTTTGGTACAAAAACAAACTCGGTAATGGTGGCATCCATTCGTAATTTTCCTTTAGTATTCCAAAACGCATTATGTGCCAAAAGCTCACATTCGTCTTTTTCTTTATCAATACTTGGCGTATCAATAAGCAAATGGTTGATGCCTTTACTAACCAATAATTCTACGGCCTCTGGCAACAAATATGGCCAATTGGTATTGGAATACTGCTTAGTTAATTTTTCTTTGGTATTCGGCATGGTCCTAATAATTACCGCATCCCTTTTTTTGTTACCAATAGCAAATTGCAATTGCTTTTTTGAAATCACAAAATCGTCTTTCAGCCTTTCTGGCGCAACGGTTACCACTTCTGCCAAAAAGAAAAACTGTCTTAAATTTTTGTTTACCGAGTGGCATGTTTCCGTAATGTGCCCAACGCATTCGGTATGTGTGCCGTGGGCATGCGGATTGAAAGCAATATTATTGAAGTTAACACAAGCACCCTCTTTAACACTTGCTATCCATTCGCCGTCTTTTACAGGCTCTATTTTTGGAATATCAAGACCCCATGCGTTCACACTTTTTTTGGATGCTTTTATAGAGATGGAAATGTCCAAAGGTTGCAATAAATCTATTTGAAGTTTTCTGGAATTGTATTGGATAGTTGTAATCATATCCAAATATAATCAAATCATAAACAACTCAGAAGCAATGCCATCTACTAAAAATTTTCCTTTTTGGGTGGTTTTTAAGATGCTTCGGCTGCGCCCAGCATGACAATCCGTTATCGCAAGTAATCCTTGATTTATAAATTTTTCTGCTGAAGTTTTTAAATGCTCAAGAAAATCTATTCCAAAATCATGCATTATCTTTTCCAAAGAAACCCCCCAAATGGTACGTAACCCCGTCATTACATACTCATTATATTGGTCTTGTTTTGACAACACCTCCATGGTATTTGGCAATAAATCATTCTGAATAGCTTGTATATATTTTGAATTGTTTGATACATTCCAACTCCGTTGATTACCATAAAATGAATGTGCCGAAGGCCCAATACCTAAATACGGTTTCCCTTGCCAATAGCTGGTATTGTGCTTTGAAAAATAATCGGGTTTTCCAAAGTTTGAAATTTCATAATGTACAAAACCTTGCTCGGCTGTTTTTTCTACCAAATGATTGAAATGTTGCACCGCTAAATGTTCGTCAATGGGTGGATAATTTCCTTTTTTAATAAACGTATCTAACGCTGTTTTAGGCTCCACCGTGAGCGCATAACTTGAAATGTGGTTGACTCCAAAACCAAAAGCCATCTCCAGATTTTCGCTCCATTTTTTTAAACTCATGTTGGGAATACCGTAGATTAAATCTATGGTAATATTATCAAAATGAAGGGCAGCCAATTCCAAACATGTTTTTGCTTCTTCCGCATTGTGGGCGCGGTTCATGCTTTTTAAATCATCTTCAAAAAAAGATTGGATGCCGATGCTAAGGCGGTTGATTGGACTTTTAGAAAGTTCGATTATTAGATCATTAGATAAATCATCTGGATTGGCTTCCAAGGTAATTTCTGGGTTTTCAGCAACTTTATAATTTTTGTAAACCGCATTAATCAACAATTGTAATTCATCCATCGTCAATAAAGAAGGAGTGCCACCACCAAAATAAATGGTTTCGATGGTTCGGTTTTTGAGCTCGTCTTTACGGAGTTCCAATTCTTTTACTAAAGATATAATGAGTTCTTCTTTCTTTTTTAACGAAGTAGAAAAGTGAAAGTCGCAGTAAAAACAGGCTTGCTTGCAAAATGGTATGTGAATGTATATTCCTGCGATGATTTTCAGTATTAAAATTAATAATTTACAACAAAAAGTAGATTCCTGCCTTTGCAGGAATGACAAAACAATGGCTTAAGAACCAAACAAATCAACCAATTTTTTTAGGATTCTGCTTCACAAATGCATCCCAACCTGAATAGCTTTTTCCAACGGTTACTTTTCCTGAGTTATAAAAATGGCAGACTGCTGCTGCCAATCCATCGGTGGCATCCAAGTTTTTAGGCAGGGTTTTGAGTCCTAATACACTTTGGAGCATTTTTGCCACTTGTTCTTTACTCG
>CAXBNH010000336.1:0-3496 GCA_963976905.1 uncultured Algibacter sp. | reverse complement strand
AGGAAGGCGTTGTGACGGAACAAGATAAATTTGCCTGTAGAATGGGATATTATTTAGGTAGTAGAAGATTGACAGGTTGTCACAGCCACGCAAGTCCTTTGGATATGAATGGCGGCATTGCACAATCTTGCAACGCTTATTTTGCCAATGTGTACCGTCGCATCATTGATAAATATAAAGACCCTGCCGAAGGCATGAACGTTTGGAGCAACCATGTGAAAAGTTTTGGATTGGGCGATTATTTGGGTTATGATTTGAAAATTGGCAATAAAGGCCGTATTCCAGATGGCGATTTTTATGATAAATGGTACGGTAAAAACCGATGGGTCTCTACTTATAATATATCAAATGCCATTGGTCAGGGCGAAGTGGAGGCCACCCCTATTCAATTGGCGAATATGGTGGCGGCTATTGGCAATAGAGGCTATTTTTATACACCGCATATTATTAAAAAGATAGAAGGCGATACCATTCCTAGTAAATATACAAGAGCTAAGCATACCACTATTGATAAACAAAATTTTGAACCTATAGTGCAAGGCATGTTTGATGTCTATAACAAAGGAACGGCCGTAGCGCTTCAAGTAAAAGGTATAGAGATTTGTGGAAAAACAGGAACTGCAGAAAATTTTATGAAAATTGATGGTGTAAAAACACAATTGACAGACCACTCCATTTTTGTGGCGTTTGCACCTAAAGACAACCCAAAAATAGCCTTGGCTGTGTTTGTGGAAAATGGGTATTGGGGAAGCCGATTTGCAGGTAAAATGGCAAGTTTAATGATTGAAAAATATATAAATGACCATATTACCAGAACCGATTTGGAAGACTGGATTTTAAGGCACAGTTTGGAAGATGAATATGCCAAGCCTTATTCTGGAGAACCCTTTAGAATTAACAGTGAAACCATGCCAAAAGTCATTGAAGAGAATAGATATCAACAACTTAAAGCCCATTTAAAAACCATTTCAAACTAAACAACATTCATGGTTAGGGAAACTAACAGATATTTTAAATTTGATTGGATTACCATCATCCTTTTTTTATTATTGGTAGGCTTTGGCTGGTTGAATATTATATCGGCCTCACATACGGGAGATACCATTGATTATTTTGATTTTTCGCAGTCTTACGGCAAACAGCTCGTGTTTATTTTTTTAACTTTTGGCCTGATTGTTCTTATTTTATCTATTGAAGCTAAGTTTTATGAACGCTTTTCAAGTGTTATTTACATCATTTCCATGGTGTCTTTAGTGGGCCTTTTCGTTTTCGGAAAAAATGTTAATGGGGCTACCTCCTGGTATGCCATAGGCGGTATGACGCTCCAGCCCAGCGAGTTTGCAAAAATGGCAACAGCATTGGCCGTTGCTAAATATGTAAGCGATTTGAATACTAACATCCATGATTTTAAAGACCAGATAAAAACGTTCATAATTATTGCCATTCCTGCTGTGTTGGTGCTTTTGCAAAATGACACGGGGAGTACGGTGGTATATGCTGCTTTTATATTTGTATTGTATCGGGAAGGGTTGCCGCAAGTGTACTTAATAATTGGGGTGATGTTGGTGTTGCTGTCTGTTTTTTCTCTAAAATTTGGAGCCGTAATAACTTCTATTTTGGCAATTTTTTTAATAAGCATTTTTCATTTCGCATCCAAAAAGAAACCCCATTTTCTGCAGTCTGCTTTTATTTTAGTACTTGCTATAGCCATGTCTTTTGGAATTAAATTTTTTCACCAAAATATATTGAAGCCCCATCAGCAAGACCGTATCAGTTTGTGGTTGCGGTTGGAAAAAGACCCTGAAAAATTGGAACGGATGAAAAAAACTTTTGCCTATAATTTGAACGAATCTGAAAAGGCCATTGGGTCTGGAGGTTTTACAGGAAAAGGTTTTATGGAGGGTACCAGAACCACAGGAAAGTTTGTACCAGAACAGCATACGGATTATATTTTTAGTACCGTAGGCGAAGAATGGGGTTTTTTGGGCAGCTCGTTTGTGGTCATTGTTTTCGTGTTGCTTTTAATCAGGATTTTACATTTGGCCGAATTGCAAAAATCACAATTTAGTCGTATATATGGTTACAGCGTTGCCGCCATTATATTCATGCATTTTACTATCAATATAGGCATGGTTATGGGGCTCATTCCCACCATTGGTATTCCATTGCCTTTATTCAGTTACGGCGGCTCTGGGCTTTGGGCGTTTACCATTTTGCTTTTTATTTTTATAAAACTGGATTCCAATAGGATTAATGAGTGGTAAGCTGGTAATGGACTTTTATTCTCAAATTAAGGTATAAATGAAAAACTTTTGCTTACTGTCTTTTTTCCAGCTTCTTCAGGCTTTCAAATGAACAACTTATTTTTAACAAAATTTTAAGACCAACAAACTTGTCGAGGTTTTCTCAGTAATATAATTTAGCCGCCTTATATGAAAAAGCCCTTTTTTACCTTTTTTATTTCTTTATTTGCCATCTTTTTAAGTGGGTATGGTCAATTATATGCACCTGTTAATAGCCAATCAACTTATTTTTCTTTAGCAACACCAAGCAATGTTGCTGTTGGCGAATTTGCTGTGGCAGAACAAAGCCAACATGTTGACCCCTTAACCACAAAAGCAACAACGGAAATTAAGGTTGCAGAAATAGATGTTGAAGAGAGTGAACATGCATGTTCTGAAAAATTAGCATACAATAGTTCTTTTATATTGTACTATTTAGCACTATTGTGTCTTCTTAATATTTTTAAAACAAGCCTAATTACTAATAGGCTTTTTTTATGTGTTGTACCGAGCAAACGGTATATTTTATTCCAAGTATTTAGATTATAAAATATTGTAAAGGCAAATCTTAATGCCTTTCATGTTTTCGGTACGTTTAGTACCAAATGATGCCTTATGCATTTCGCATAATATTGGTAACAAGAAATGTTTGTGCATTTCTGAAAAAAAATAACAATCAATTTTTTAAATAACAATCATGAAAAACAAGTGTCTTTTGCTAGCGGGCTTTTGCGTCTTGCTGGTATTTACTATGAGTTGCGAATCAAAAAAAGAAAAGAAAGAAAAAGAAATTGAATTTTTAGTGACCAGCCCGGTTAAAATGGATACCACCATTACTAAAGATTACGTTTGCCAAATCCATTCCATCAGGAATATTGAAGTTAGGGCTTTGGAAAAAGGCTACCTCAAACAGATTTATGTTGATGAAGGGCAGTCTGTTAAAAAAGGACAAAAAATGTTCGATATCATGCCCAATGTGTATCAAGCCGATTTGCAAAAAGCCAAGGCCGAAGAGCAAGTTGCTCAAATTGAATACAAAAACACAAAATTATTGGCAGATAATGATGTGGTCTCGCAAAATGAATTGACCATGACCCAAGCCAAACTCGAAAAAGCAAAAGCAGAAGTGGCTTTGGCGCAAACACATTTGGGTTTTACCGATATCAGAGCTCCTTTTGATGGGATCATTGATAGAATACCTTTAAAAACCGGTA
>CAXBNH010000335.1:0-3498 GCA_963976905.1 uncultured Algibacter sp. | reverse complement strand
GGTCTCATAGTGCCTTCATTAAACAATCCCTTTTTTGCAACTATCGCCAGTAAAATTAACATTGAGCTCCGTAACTATGGCTATACCACTATAATTGGTGATAGTAATGAAGATATTGAAATAGAAAAAATGGAACTTAATCAGTTTGTTTCCCGAAACATTGACGGACTAATCATCGTGCCCTGTGGTGGTGAAAAAGAGCATATCAAACAGATTTATGAGCTAGGTTTGCCTTTAATACTAATTGACCGTTATTTTGAAGATCTAGACATACCTTATGTATCTACTGACAACTTTGAAGGAGCCGTAAAAGCGACCAATTTACTCATAGAGCATGGCCATTCAGAAATTACTTGTATTCAAGGAGTAGAAGAGTCTATACCTAATCAGTTAAGGGTAAAAGGATTCAAACATGCCATGAAAGAAGCAGGGATAGTAGATAACATCAATGTAGTCGGGGACGATTTTAGTGTACAGAATGGTTTTTTAGAAACCAAACTTCTGCTTCAAAAAAAAGTAAGGCCAACTGCCATTTTTACATTAAGTAATACCATTGCAATGGGATGCATAAAAGCACTAAAACAAGAAAATATTCGTATCCCAGAAGATATTTCAATAGTAACTTTTGATAATCATGATTATCTTGATTATTTAGCGACCCCAATAACAAGTATTGCTCAACCAATAGAAGATATTTGTAAAATAGCAATGAAATATATATTATCTAAATTAAATAATAAAAAAGCAACTACAACTACACAGGTTATTCTTAAACCTGAAATCAACCATAGAGAATCTATAGCTAAAGTTGATTCAATTTAAAAACAAAATATTATTCTAATATTGATTCGAACTCTATAGGTAATGTAGCCTTCTCTTTTTAATCAATCTGGCGAGGAGAATTTGTGGTTTGGTAAAAATGATACTTTAGAATATTTCTCAACATTTGGAAAACATCCAGAGACAGGTAAAACTTTAAAAGAAATTACACCACATATGATAAAAAAGTATGTTTGTGATTCTTATTAAACAATTAAAATGAAACCAATAAATAATATCGTTTTTTATGCAGAAGGTGCGCAAGGCGATGGAAAGCAGCAAACAATACCCTTTAGAGGATTTAGTGCATGTAGACGAATTTACCGTAGGCGGAAAAGAACAGGGAAAGCAAGGAAGAAGTTATGACAGTAAAAAGAAAAAAGCAATAATAGCTGTAGGACTCACAAACAGACATCAAGTAAAGCGAGTATATATAAAGGCAATTGATGATTATCCCTGTAAATCCTTGACACCTATTTTTGAGGAACATATTGCTGCTTCTGCAAAAGTATTTACAGATAAATGGCGTGGTTATGAGCCTTTAAAAAACACCTATGGCATCACACAGATCAAAAGTGATAATGGTAAAAACTTTAAGAAGCTTCACATTATCATCCACCAAGTAAAGTCTTGGATAAGAACAATCCCAACTCACGTGAGCAAAGACCATATTCAAAAATATTTTGATGAGTTCTCATATCGAATCAATAGATCGCAATCAAAGAAAACTATTTGGCAAAACACAATTATGAAAATGGTAAATCACAAACCCATTACTAACAAACAAATGGTATGGAAACTAAATTAATAAGTCGTAAAATTTATACCATATTCATCTTTATTCATTATTCAACTTAAATATTCTATCCATTAATGACCACTTTTCGCCTTTGTTGGCCGTAGGCAAAGCTTTTTGGTAGTTCCACATTAAGGTTTCCCATTCTTGTACTTTTGGGTTTTTAGAATCCATTTCTGATTTTTTTTTCAAAAGAAAATGAATCGTTCACTTCTAAAATCATGAACAGACGATTACCAACACAATAGATTTCTAATTTTTCAATTCTAGAATCTAAAATACTTTCTGTGATTTCTGCCCATATATTTTCGTGGTATTTTTTGTATTCAGAAATAAGGATAGGGTCATCAACCAAATCTAAAGCCAAACAAAATCGCTTAAAATTTTTCATTTTGAATTAAGACTAAACGTTGTACAAAACATCATCTGTTGCTTCATGCCTTTTAAATACTCTGAGTCCGTACCAAGTGATGTAAACAAAACACAATAATGGTAAAATAAATGAGAAATTAACCTCAGAAATCCCCATTAATTGAGTATCGAACACGCCGTTACCGCCAGTATCTATAATGATTCCCTGAAGTTTTTGCATTAAAGCCCCACCTACAATGGCCATAATCAAACCAGCAGAACCAACCTTAGATTGTTCTTCGGTTAAATCGCCTAAAGCAATACCATACATAGTCGGGAACATCAAAGACATAAAAAATGAAATAGCGACCAGACTGTATAGTCCGAACATACCTTGAACAAACATAGTTCCTAAAGATAATAATAATGAAGCTAAAGCAAAATACATTAACAATTTTCCTGAACTTAAAAAGCGTAATAAGTAAGTTCCGAAAGCACGACCTACTGTAAACAAAATAAAAGCTACCAATTGATAATATCCGGCAGTAATACTATCCATACCTATACCTTCTGCATATTGGTATATATAGGTTCAACACATGATTTGAGCCAAGACCCCTAAAACGTATTTTTTGTTTTTAGACAAAACAGCAAATGTGTCTCCTATACTTGGCATACCACTTTCATCTCTAGACTGCGGCATTTTACTAACCAAAAATAACGCAAACACCCCCATCAAAACCAATCCTAAAATCACATAAGGGTTAAGGATTACCATTAAATCCAATGTTTTAATCAAAATTTTTGAAACTTCATCTAATGCGCTAAAATCTGTAATATCATCAGATTTTAGGTTCTTCAAAACGAACTGCTGTGCTACAACCAAACCAATGATCAATCCTACTGGGTTAAATGCTTGGGCTAAATTTAATCGTTGGGTAGCTGTTTCCTTAGCACCCATTGCCAAAATATAAGGGTTTGCTACTGTTTCTAAAAATGCCAAACCGAAAGTTAAAACATACAACCCCACGCAAAAAAACATAAAACTTTCAGACTGGGCTGCTGGATAAAACAACAAAGCTCCAATAGCACACAACCCCAGTCCAATTAAAATACCAATTTTGTAAGAATACTTTTGTATGAATAACGCAGCTGGCAAAGCCATACAAAAATAGCCACCATAAAATGCCATTTGCACCCATGCAGCCTCAGAATTAGAAAGCTCCAATACTTTTTAAACGCCTGTACCATAGGATCTGTTACGGCGTTTGCAAATCCCCATAGCGCGAATAATGAGGTTACTAAAATAAATGGTACAACTATCTTTTTTGATACTACCGGTATTTTTTGTACATTCATATTGATTAGTTACTTAATTGGTTTCAGCTATTCCAATGCTCTATCTAAATGTGTATATCCACCATCAACATACAATAATTGACCGATAGTGTGGCTTGATTTACTGGATAATAAAAAACTGGACTTGCAACAAAAAGTTGGACAATTAATTGCGAGATTTAAGCTGCTACATT
>CAXBNH010000334.1:0-3498 GCA_963976905.1 uncultured Algibacter sp. | reverse complement strand
TTTGCTGATTTCTGTTTTTTTCAAAATAACCGTTTTCCGTTACCAGTTTTTTATAATTTAAAATTTCATCCCAAACTGTATCAATACCTGTGTTTTTTGTTGAAGATGCTTTGGTAACCACAGGTGTCCAACCGGAGTCCGATTTTGGGAAAATATACAATGCATTTTGGTATTGTAAACGCGCCAATTCACTGTTACGGATGTTATCGCCATCCGCTTTATTAATCACGACCATATCTGCCATTTCCATGATGCCTTTTTTAATGCCCTGCAATTCGTCGCCAGCACCAGAAAGCATCAACAGCAAAAAGAAATCGGTCATGCCATGAACCGCCGTTTCAGATTGCCCAACGCCAACCGTTTCAATTAAAACAACGTCATAACCTGCGGCTTCACAAAGCAGCATGGTTTCCCCAGTTTTATTGGCAACACCACCCAGCGTGTCTCCAGATGCCGAAGGTCTGATATAGGCATTTTCTAAATTACTGAGTTCTTCCATGCGGGTTTTATCGCCCAAAATACTGCCTTTGGAACGTTGGCTACTCGGGTCAATGGATAAAATGGCAACTTTGTGGCCTTTTGTGATAAGATGTTTTCCAAAAGCTTCAATAAAGGTGCTTTTTCCAACACCGGGCACGCCGGTAACACCTATTCGGATAGAATTCCCCGAAGCGGGCAATATGGTTTGAATAATCTCTTTTGCCAATAGTTTATCACTTTCCAAATTGCTTTCTATAATGGTAATAGCTCTTGAAAGGATGACACGATTTTTGCTTAAAATGCCGTCAATGTAAGCTTGGGCAGTTAATCGGTTTTTGGGTTTGTAGTCTTTCATTTTTGGGATGGAGCATTAACAAATTATAACTTGAGAACGTGTTACTACAAAGATACCCATAAAGCAAAAAAGCGCAATAAGCAAACGCCTGTTTTTTATGAAAATTACGCTTGTTTTGGTTCGTGATTTTAGTAAAAATTCTTTCTTTTTAAAGAAGGTTTTATTGAAAAAATAGCGTGGTTAAGTCTATTAAATTTATAGGTTGTTAAAAGTGAAAAAAAGTATTCGGGACTATTTAGATACTGATAAACTTACTGATTATTTGGAATTATGTCTTGATTCTTAGTTCTATTAGCGAAGCAGTCTTAAATCTTTTAAACCTTAGAGGTAATCGACTTAAAAAACACATATCCAAAACCTATAAATAGCATCAGGTGGAACGGGAAAAGCCCAAAATCGCCTCCTTGGTTCCCAACAATAAAAGCACTATACATCCCGAAACCAAAATAAAGCATAAGTAATCCTTCAAAAATAACATGGCCAGATACTGTTTTTTTGATGTATTTATTGTTTTTAAAATTGTCTTTATACTTGCTGATGTTGAATTTTGGAGTGCGAACAAATTCCGATTTTTTCCCCCAATGCCCTTCAAGAACCGCGATAGAGTTATGAAGCGAAAACCCCATGGCTATGGAGAAAAACACAAAAAACATCCCAATATATTTTATGAAGTTTTTGAAACCACCGCCATACATATTTTTGTACATAAACCAATAGCATATAAAAAAGATGACACTGCTTAGCACAAAAAAGCTCATCACATAAAAATAAGGTTTCAAATGCGCATATTCATTTTTGATGTAGAGCATCGGGACGCTCAAAACACCTACGATGAGGACATTTAAGAACATGGTGCTGTTCAATAAATGTAAGAGACCGTGAATTTTACTTTTGAATGAGATGTTTTTACTTCTCATAACACGTCCCAACATTTTCTGGAAATTTTCTGCACCACCTTTGTTCCATCTAAATTGTTGCGAACGCGCAGCACTTATCACTATCGGAAGTTCAGCTGGGGTTTCAACGTTTTCAAGATATTTGAATTTCCAATTTTTTAATTGTGCACGGTAGCTTAAATCCAGATCTTCGGTAAGCGTGTCGCCTTCCCAATTACCAGCATCGATAATGCATGTTTTCCGCCATAAACCAGCCGTACCATTAAAATTGATAAAATGCCCTTTACTGTTCCTGCCTGTTTGTTCTAAAGTAAAATGGGCATCCAGCGCAAAGGCTTGGATTTTTGTAAGTATGGAATAATTTCTGTTAATGTGGGTCCAACGGGTTTGTACCACGCCTATTTTTTTATCCTTGAAATAAGGAACGGTACGATAGAGCCAATCCGTTTTTGGTAAAAAGTCAGAATCGAAAATGGCAATGAACTCGCCTTTGGCAATTTTTAGGCCTTCTTTAAGTGCACCCGCTTTGTAACCTGAGCGGTCTGTTCTGGTAATGTGTTTGATGTCCAGTCCTGTGGCTTGAATTTTTTCAACATGTTTGCGGGTACTTTCAACGGTTTCATCGGTGGAATCATCCAATACTTGAATTTCTAACTTATCTTTAGGATATTCAATTAAAGCAATGTTATCGAGCAATCGCTCCATAACATACATTTCGTTATAAACGGGAAGCTGAATAGTAATATAAGGAACTTCATTTGGGTTTGATAAATCAAATTTTGGGCTGTCGTCTTTTTTTCTTTTTGAGGATAGATAATTAAATAGCAAATTCAATTGTGCTAAGGCATACAAAAAAATAAGGATAAGCGAAATGGTGTAAATAACTATAATCGTGGTTTCTATAATCATTTTTTAATGCTGTATTTAAAAATCCAACCTAATATTTTTATGCCTGCAAATATAGCACCTTTTATGGTTCCTGATACTTTTGAAAGGCCAATTCTATTTCTGTAATTTACTGGTACTTCGGTGTATGTCATTTTTTGTTTTAAGGCTTTAAGTTGCATTTCTACGGTCCACCCGTATGTTTTGTCTTCCATCTTAAGAGCCAATAATTTTTGATATTTGATAGCTCTAAATGGGCCGAGGTCTGTGAATTTAGCATTAAAAAATAAGCGCATTAAGTTCGTTGCCAACCAATTTCCAAAAATTTGTGGAAAGGTCATGGCACCGGCTTCTCGTAATTTTTTGGTGCGAGCACCAATTACAAAATCGATATCATCATTTAAAATAGGCGCAATTATTTTGGTCAATTCTTCTGGATAATCGCTGTAATCGCCATCCAAGAACACTACAATATCGGGATTTTCATTTTGGTTTGCAATATATTGCATGCCTTTTAAGCAGGCATAGCCATAGCCTTTGTTGGATTCTGTTAAAACGGTAGCTCCTGCATTTTTGGCATTCAATTCAGTATCATCTGTGGAATTGTTGCTAACGACAATTACTTCATCAACCAGTTTTGGGATGTCATTAATTACAAGGGCAATAGATGCTGCTTCGTTGCATGCTGGAATGATGACTTTTATTTTGGTCATTGAAAGTTGCTGGAATTGTTTCTTTTTTAAAATGTAAAGTTAGTTTTATTCTTTTGGTTTTTGCAAACTTTGCGCTTCGACAAGCTCAGCGTGACATGTTGTTTACTTATTGGCTTTTTATTTCACATTGAAAAACCACCGTCTTTGACGGTGGTCATGTTTTAAAGGC
>CAXBNH010000333.1:0-3503 GCA_963976905.1 uncultured Algibacter sp. | reverse complement strand
TAAAAAACAGTTTTAAAACCACCCCAAAAGCAGCAATGCCCCAAACGATCCAAAACAAGGGCCAACCCCAGCTGTGCTGTAATGAAATAAGACAAATAGGTGTGTACGTTCCCGCAATCAACAAGTAAATACTGATGTGGTCCACTATCCTAAAATAGTGTTTGCGCTTTTCTCCTCGGGTAGCATGAAAAACAGATGATGCACTAAAGAGGATAATGATTGAAATACCATAAACAATCACGCTAAAAAGGCTCCATGCCGTTTTGTTGGTGTTGTAAACAATCAATAGTACCAAGGCAGCAATACCCAATAGGGCACCCAATCCATGTGAAATAGCGTTTAGTTTTTCCTCAAAAGGGGTTTGTGCCCGCATACCTTAATCTTTGGCTTTTGGTGTGTGCAACCATTTATCGGTTAAATCGTAGAAATCAAATTTCACAGCAGATTCTTGGCGTTCCAGCAAACCACTCTGGAAACTCCGCTGCAAAATATCTTCAATCAAATAATCTTCTTTTTCGATGTTGGGATTGAACTCCCGTTTCAATGAAATATCAAACAAGCTGGCAGTGGTGTTGTACCAAAAGGCACGCCATCCATTACGCAGTTCCTTTACCAAATCAAAAGCGGTATTTCCTGTTTGCCTATGTATCAATTTTACTAAAATCTGGCCTTCGGTACGGCTCATTTTTTTCAATTCTTCTGAAAACTCTTCTTCAATATACTTTTGGACTAGTTTGGCATAGCGTCTTTTATCCCGATTTTTTTTTAGTGTTGCCAATCGTGAATTCATAGAGTCTAAACGCTCTGCGGCCAACTTGGCATAAGGAAATACTTTTAAGGTTTTTCGGCGCAATATCAAATACCGGATTCTAGCATCTTTATCCTCAAAAGTCAATTTATGAAGAATCATCACTTCTTCCAAATCGATGGAACGCCTCGGAATGGAATCGCCTTCAATAATCAGGTATTCAATGGATATAGCATCTTGTTCTGTAGAATCCTGCGCAACTTCATTCACTTGCGAAAAGAGCAAAACAGGGTATATTATGAATATAAATTTTAAATAATTCATCTGTAACAACATTGGAGCTTCAGCAGCACAAAATTAAGAATTTACACACTCTAAAACATTTATTTTCATCTTTTATTATATTTTGATAAATCCGTAAGATGTATTTTGATAGGTTTCTATTTATATTGTTATTTTAGTGCAAAAATTTTACAAATGGCAAATAAGAGCATACTTAACAAAAAGTCGATGGACTTTTTAGAAAAATATTTGAACAACGCCGCACCAACAGGCTACGAATGGGAAGGGCAAAAAATTTGGATGGATTACCTAAAGCCTTATGTGGATGAATTTATTACGGACACTTACGGTACAGCGGTTGGCGTTATAAATCCGAAAGCGAAATACAAAGTGGTTATTGAAGGCCATGCCGATGAAATTTCATGGTATGTAAACTACATTTCTGATAACGGATTGATTTATGTGATTAGAAATGGCGGCAGCGACCACCAAATAGCGCCGAGTAAAATAGTCAATATCCATACTAAAAATGGTATTGTAAAAGGTGTTTTTGGTTGGCCAGCCATACACACACGTGATAAAAGCAAGGAAGATGCCCCAAAACCTGACAATATTTTTATTGATTGTGGGTGCAAAGATAAAGAGGAAGTTGAAAAACTAGGTGTTCATGTGGGCTGTGTGATTACTTATCCTGACGAATTCCATATCCTTAATGGCGATAAATTTGTGTGCCGTGCGTTAGACAACCGCATGGGAGGCTTTATGATTGCGGAAGTGGCCAGATTGCTTAAGGAAAACAAAAAAAGCTTGCCTTTTGGTCTGTACGTCGTAAATGCCGTGCAAGAAGAAATTGGTTTGCGCGGTGCCGAGATGATTACCGATAAAATCATACCAAATGTGGCCATTGTGACCGATGTGACCCATGATACCACAACGCCAATGATTGAAAAGAAAACACAAGGCGATCTGGAAATTGGTGCTGGCCCCGTGATTGCTTATGCACCTGCTGTGCAACAAAAATTGCGTGATTTAATTACTGATACTGCAGAAGCTAAAAAAATACCTTTCCAAAGAAATGCATTATCCCGTGCTACAGGAACGGATACAGATGCTTTTGCTTATAGTAATGGTGGCGTGGCCTCGGCTTTGATTTCTTTACCATTGCGCTATATGCACACTACGGTGGAGATGGTGCACAAAGACGATGTTGAAAACGTAATCAAATTAATTTATGAAACACTTTTAAATATCAAAGACGGCGAAACGTTTAGTTATTTTAACTAGCTACGCTAGATTTCTTAGAAACAAAAAATTCACATTCAAAAAGAATGTGAATTTTTTGTTTCATATCTAAATTGATTATTAATTATTCAATAATCATTTTCTTGGTATCCATTTTTTGTCCGTTTACATAAAGCGTATAATAATACATACCAGTAGACAATTCTCTAGTATTGATATTGATTTCTTGCTCGCCTCTTTTGTCCAATACCTCTGTAGACATAATTTGCCCAGAAGTATTACTGAACACCATAGTAACATTTCCAGAAACACTATGTGGTATAAAATATCGTATTGAAGAACTCTCTGAAAATGGATTTGGTATATTTTGATATAAAATAACATTACTGTTATTCGATTTTATATTTTCAGAAGTTTTTAAGGTTCCACCGCAAGCACAAGATTCAATAGCGGCCATTCTAGTTAACAAATCATCGATTTGAGCCTGTTGAGCCGTATTCTCAGACTCTAGGGTAGCAAGGATTGGAGATAAATCTACATTTACCGAGCTTCCGCCCTCTATAGCAACCGTCAACGTAGTGCCTGAAAGTGTGGCCGAAGTCAAGTTTTGGTCATCTGTACCTGTCCCGTCCTGTAATGAAGCCAGATCGACCCCTGTACCCCCACTAATATTTAGAGTAGTACCTGATATTGATAAATCCTGTGCATCGGTGTTGTCCAAATACCCTGATAAATCTACGGTACCAGCATCACCTGTGATGCTCAATACATTTGAAGCAACTGAAATTGCTTGTGCATCGGTATTGTCTAAATACCCTGACAAATCAATAGTAGTTGCTCCTCCTGAAATGCTCAATACATCTGAGGTTATAGATAAATCCTGTTCGTCAGTATTATCTAAGTAACTTGATAAATCTACAGTAGTGCCATCATTTGTTAAGCTTAACACATTAGTCCCAGAATCCAATTCTAAATCTTGTGCATCGGTATCAGCTTCAGAAGCTACCCATTGAGAGCCGTCCCATGAAAAAGGGGCATTAATATCTGTATCATAAACAAGCAATCCTTCTTCTGATGTTGTCAAATCTTCTTCCAGCGCACTTCTTTCAACCGTTGTCAATCTATTTAATAACAAGCCTTTTGAAACCCCAGATAAATCCAAAGAAGCATTTATATTAGGAGTATCCGTACCAATACCAACACTTAATGGATTTGTAGCACCTCCAAGCAC
>CAXBNH010000332.1:0-3505 GCA_963976905.1 uncultured Algibacter sp. | reverse complement strand
TTGCAAGTTGTGGCTCTAAAGATAGAGGTGAACTGGTTGACCATACTATTACTATTACAAACTATTCTTTTGGAAGGCTTTGTACCAACGTTCTGGGATGTTATCGTTACATGCATCTATATAATCTTGGTGCATGCAAGGTAATAACGTATGTCTCTTTAATTTATTATTAACTTCTGATAAAAAAGGAATCTCTACCCACCAACGTCCCGTCTTTACACTCTTATAGAATATTAATTCCTGAGAATCAACAAGTGTGATGAATTTTTGATAATTAGCTTCATTAGAAAAATCATCATCGTTTACCCTACAATTAACGCCTTCAATAAAGTACCAAATCATTTGGGCCATCAGCATAGATGTCAATGCATCATCCTTAGAAGGGTTATATTCATAAATACCAAAAGATGACACTTTATTGCTGATGCCCGCATAACGTGCAATGGCGCAAATTTCTTTACCATCAATACCATTGGGGGAAAATTTTTGTCGTAAACTCACTTCTGCGCTCTTAACGGACGATAAATCGATACTCACGATATTGGCATCCCGCAATACCGGTTCCACAATAGTAATATCTTTTGAAATCTGCCCTAATCTGTAGGATTCAAAATAGAGTTTGTTCATCAAATCTATTTCTTCTTGCGAATTAAAATAGGTTTGATAACCAATAGTGGCATAATTGAAAAGATTGAAAGGCTCTTCTAAAATGATTTTTCCAACAAAACTAGTGTTTTTTATTGGTTTTTGTGAGTCGCCCAAATCAAACTTGCAATCTACGTTTACCAAGTTTACCATGGGCATCAAGGTATCATAAGCCCTATAGTTTGCATAGGTCAAATCTTGTGTGCCGCCCAATATAATAGGAATGATGCTTTTTTTAACCAAAATATTAATGGTTTCTTTTAAAGCAAAATAAGTATCTTCAACACTTTCGCCTTTATTGATATCGCCTAAATCTGCCAAGGTAGTGTTCCAACTTCCTGGAAAAAGCGCATAAAAAGATTTCCGATCCTCACTCAATTCAAAATTCTCGCCTATATAATTAACATCATTTCTGTTTTCTAAAACACCAATGATGGCAATATCAACATCATCTAAATCTGGAATGCCGTTTTGTTTGGAATGGATGCGCAATTTTCTACCTAAAACCTGCGACGACAGTAATTCATTATGTGCTAAAACAGTATCTGGTACTGGAGAAAGAAAATTAAAATTCATGGAATTTACTAATTAGTCCTATTTTTGGTCATTCACAAATATGCATAGAAAAATCGATAAATCCGATGCGATTTACACAAAAATAATATGCCATAAATTTTAATTCTCGAATAAAAAATATCATTATTTTAGAAAAACAAGGGCTACTATTTCTTTTTAGCAGCTGTTTTACGCTTGGTTGTTTTTTTCTTGGGTGCATTTTTTTCGATCAACTCTTTCACTTTTTCCAAAGTTAATTTTTTAGCATCCACCGTTTTTGGCAATTCAATTTTTGTTTTTCCTTTGATGATGTTGTGCCTGCCCCAACGTGCTTTTTCAACCCGAATGCCTTCGTCTTCCCAATTATGGATGACTTTATCTATTTCTTTTTGAATTTTATCTTCAATCAGCTCCACAACATCATCATCAGACAAATTATCCCAATCGTATTTTTTATTCACATTGATAAACATATTGTTCCATTTGATAAATGGTCCAAAACGCCCTTTGCCTTTTTGCACTGGCAAATCTTTATACATATATATTGGTGCGTCCGCTTTTTCCTTTTCCTTAATCAAAACAATGGCATCGTCCAATTCCACAGAGAGCGGATCCACACCTTTTGGCAACGACACAAACGCATCTCCAAACTTTACATAAGGCCCAAAACGACCGTTGTTCACCTCAACCGTTTCGCCTTTGTAAGCACCAAGCTCTTTTGGAAGCTGGAATAAATCCATAGCCTCTTCGTAAGTAATTGTGTTCAATTGTTGGTCTGGGCTCAAACTGGCAAACTGTGGTTTTTCTTCATCGTCCACGGTGCCTATTTGCACCATAGGTCCAAATTTACCCAAACGCACACTCACTTGTTTTCCTGATTTGGGGTCTTTTCCTAAAATACGTTCTCCTGATTCCCTGTCGGCATTTTCCTGAACATCAACTACCACGGGGTGAAAATCTTTATAAAATGATTTCATCATTTTAGTCCAATCTTCTTTTCCTTCGGCTATTTCATCAAAATCGGCCTCTACCTTCGCCGTGAAATTATAATCTAAAATATACTCAAAATGATTGACCAAAAAGTCGGTTACAATCATCCCAATATCTGTTGGCACCAATTTCCCTTTATCAGACCCCACTTTTTCACTCAACAGTTTATCTTTAACAATCCCCGCTTTTAAAGTGAGTTGCGTATAATTTCTTTCTTCGCCATCTACAGAACCCTTTTCAACATAGTTCCTGTTTTGAATGGTTGAAATAGTGGGCGCGTAGGTTGACGGACGTCCAATGCCTAATTCTTCTAATTTTTTAACCAAAGAAGCTTCCGTATATCTTGCTGGCGGCCTTGTGTAACGCTCGGTTGCCGTGATGAAATTATTGAGCAACGTTTCATTGGTTTTCATGGCTGGCAACATACCATCTTGCTCTTCATCTTCATCATCACTGCCTTCTAAATATACTTTTAAAAACCCATCAAAAGTGACAACCTCACCATTTGCAGTAAAAATTTCTTTATGGGTAGAAGCGCTTATTTTCACATTGGTACGCTCCAATTCGGCTTCGCTCATTTGCGATGCTATAGAACGTTTCCAAATCAAGTCGTATAAACGTGCTTGGTCTCTATCTATATCTACTGAATGCACCGAAAAATCCGTGGGACGAATGGCCTCATGCGCCTCTTGTGCACCTTTTGCTTTGCCTTTATAATTTCGTGGTTTGCTATATTTATTACCGTAAGCATCTTTAATCTCTGCTTCGGCGCCTTTTCTGGCTTCATCAGATAAATTCACACTATCGGTTCTCATATACGTAATCAAACCCGCCTCATAAAGGCGTTGTGCCATCGTCATAGTTTTACTTACCGAGAAATATAATTTACGTGATGCTTCTTGTTGTAATGTAGATGTTGTAAACGGTGCTGCTGGCGATTTTTTAGCTGGTTTTTTCTCTAAATCAGACACCTTGAAATCGGCCTTGGCATTTTGCTCTAAGAATTTTTGAGCTTCTGCTTTGGTTGAAAAATTCTTTGGAAGTTTCGCTCGAAACGTTTGTCCGTCTTCATTTGAGAACTCCGCATCAATTCTATAGGATGCTTCTGGTGTAAATCCTTGGATGTCCCGTTCTTTTTCAACAATCAGGCGCACAGAAACCGATTGTACGCGACCTGCTGATAAGCCGCCTTTTACTTTTCGCCATAAAACCGGGGACAATTCATACCCTACAATCCGATCCAACACACGGCGTGCTTGCTGCGCATCTACCAAATCATAATCGATCCCTCTTGGGTTTTCAATGGCTTTTTGAA
>CAXBNH010000331.1:0-3507 GCA_963976905.1 uncultured Algibacter sp. | reverse complement strand
TATTATAGCAGCGATTGTTGGCGGTATGGTGGTCTCTATTTTAGGAGGTAGCCATGTAACTATTGTGGGGCCTGGAAATGGCATGGTTGGCGTTATATTGGTCGCCATTACAACGCTTGGGCTAGAAAGTGCCTATGTTGCCATTATGTGCTCTGGTGTCTTTTTAGTGTTTTTAGGCATTTTTAGAATGGGTACACTTGCCGATTTTTTTCCCTCTTCTGCCATTCAAGGGATGTTGGCCGCTATCGGGCTCATCATATTAGGAAAGCAGTTTCATATCATGCTGGCCCATAAAATGCATCGAGATGATATGATGGATTATCTTATAGAAATCCCATTTACCATCAATGATGCTATACATTATGAAAACAAAGGCTTGATATTTGCGGCATTGGCAGGCACTATCAGTTTGGCCATCATGGTGTTCCATTCAAAAATCAGGAACAAATATTTTCAGCTTATTCCAGCACCCATGTGGATTGTATTGCTTTTTATCTGTTTCAGCTATTATTTTGAGTTTGGTTTGCATAAAGCCAACCCCATAGCCAAAAGTTATATGATTTCTGGCGTTCCCAGTATCCATGAAATCATTGCAGATTTACCACAACCTAATTTTAGTAAGGTTTTAACTTTGTCGTTTTGGGCAAGTGTGTTTGGTTTAACGCTCATTTCCAGCATAGAATCTCTGTTGAGCATTAAAGCGGTTGATAAGCTGGATCCCGAAAAAAGACGTTCCAACGTCAACAAAGATCTAAAAGCTTTGGGCTTGGCAACCGTTGGAAGTGGTTTTTTAGGTGGTTTAAATGTGGTAACGGTTATTGCCCGTAGTTCGGTAAACGTTAATCAAGGCGGCAGTAATCGCTCTGCCAATTTTTTTCATGCCTTGTTTTTAATCTTGTTTATTGTGTTTTTCAGTACGCAATTAACCCGAATTCCCATGCCTGCTTTAATGGCCATACTGGTTTATACAGGCTATAAATTGGCGTCTCCAAACGTGATTACAAAAATGTTCTCTATTGGGAAAGAACAGTTAATCATCTTTTTTGTCACGTTGATTGTTACGTTGAAAATTGGACTGATTTCTGGAATATTGGCGGGCGTTATCGCTGCATTGATTGTTCATGCCATCATTAACAAAAGCAGCGGATTGTTTTTAAGAAATGTTACAAAACCCAATGTGTTGATGTTTAAGGAGCACGGCGAAAAAAGCAATTATTATGTAAGCGTGAAGCATTTTTGTAGTTTTTTAAATTATTTCCGGTTGAAAAAACATTTGGATGCTATTCCTGAAAACCAAGATGTTATTGTTGATTTTTCATTGTGTGAATTTGTGGATGATACCGTTATGGAAAACATGAACAGTTATCAAGAACTATTTACAAAACGCGGCGGCCATTTTGATGTGATAGGCCTAGATATGCACGATACAGAATCCAATCACCCGTTTGCTTCCAGACGATTATTGCCCGTGCCAAAAATTATAAAAAACAGCCTTACCAAACGCCAAAAAAACATAGAGGAATTAGCTAAAAACTATACGTTGAATTACAATTCCAAAAAACAAAAAGACATTTTGTTCCTAAACAACTTTTTATTTTTCAATACCAAGCACATCAATCATATTTACAATGAATTATCCCATGAAAACAGAACCATCAAACTTTTTGATATTGAGTTTTCCGAAGGCGAATTTATAGCCAAAGAAGTGATTCGGTCTACCATGCTTTACATCAAATTAAACCAAAATATCCCTAAGTTTACTTTAGATAAGGAAGGTTTTTTACAAAAAGTATATGCCTTAGCAGGATTTAAGGACATCCCTATTGAAAACCATTCCGATTTTTCCAAACGCTTTTATTTATTAGGTGATAACGAAGCTGAAATAACCGCTTTTTTCAATGATGATGTGACCCGATTTTTTGAAAGCAACCCCTATTATCATGTAGAATCCAATGGCGAAGGTTTGCTAATTTTTGGAAAAGAACGCCTTGCCAGCATCAAAGAACTAAAAGCTTTGCTCGATTTTGGAAAACGATTGAAAAAAGTTATTCGGTAAGATTGGTTTTCATAATATATTCTTAACATTCCGAAGCATTATCATTAGATTTCTTAATTTTACATTTCTATGAAATTGTACCCAATACAGGCTGGTAATTTTAAGCTCGATGGCGGTGCCATGTTTGGTGTGGTGCCCAAATCGTTATGGCAAAAAACCAATCCCGCAGATGTCAATAACATGATTGATATTGCAGCACGTTGCTTGCTCATTGAAGATGGCAACAGGCTCATTTTAATAGATACAGGCATGGGCAACAAGCAATCTGATAAATTTTTTGGATATTATTACCTATGGGGAAACGATTCATTGGATAATTCCTTAAAAAAACACGGGTTCCACAGAAATGATATTACCGATGTTTTTCTGACCCATTTGCATTTTGACCATTGTGGTGGTGCCATTCAATGGAACCACAACAAAACAGCTTATGAAACGGCTTTTAAAAACGCCCATTTTTGGAGCAATGCAGACCATTGGCTATGGGCCACACAACCCAACAGGCGTGAAAAAGCCTCCTTTTTAAAGGAAAACATTTTACCAATAGAGGCCAGCGGCCAATTAAAATTTACTACACTTCCAAATGAGAATTTGCTTAAAAATTCCGAACTGGGTTTTGATATTTTTTTTGCTGATGGCCATACAGACAAACAAATGATTCCGTTGATACATTACAAAGATAAAACCATAGCGTTTATGGCAGATCTATTGCCTACTGTTGGGCATTTGCCCCTGCCGTATATCATGGGGTACGATACCAGGCCGCTGTTGAGTATGGACGAAAAAGAAACCTTTCTCAATATGGCAGCAGCAAACAATTATTACCTGTTTTTGGAACACGATGCCCATCACGAAATCATTACGGTAAAACAAACAGAGCATGGTGTTAGGCTAAACAATACGTTCTCTACCCAAGAGATATTTCAATAAAATATGACTAATTCTTAATAAATAAACACATGAAAACCATCAAAACACTTATATTAACAGCCTTTGTGGCATTACTATTTTTTGGCTGCGGAGGTACTGCAGATATTTTATCAACACCCGTTGAAAATATAGATAAGACACCATTAAAAGAAGCTGATTTAACTGAAACAGAAAAACACAATTGGGGACATTTAGATCTTGCAAAAGATACCATTCCCGGAATGAGCGTTGATAGAGCTTATTCAGAACTCATTAAAAACAAAAAAGGAGAAACCGTTATTGTAGCGGTTTTAGATTCGGGCATCGATATTGACCATGAAGATTTAAACAATGTCATTTGGACCAATAAAGGCGAAAAGCCCAATAACGGCATCGATGATGATAAAAATGGTTATGTTGATGATATACATGGTTGGAACTTTTTAGGCGACGGCTATAATGAACAATTGGAATATACCCGTATTTTGGCCAAAGGCGATACCAGTAACCCAGATTATGCGAGAGCACAAAAGGAATACGAT
>CAXBNH010000330.1:0-3509 GCA_963976905.1 uncultured Algibacter sp. | reverse complement strand
TATGATTGGCGGGAACAAGACCAAAACCGATTCCATAAAGCAAGAGCAAAACAATTCGGTTCAAAACGTGCTTAAAGATATTATTGGCAACAAACCCAAAACGGACACCACCAGCGTTAAAAAAGATGCTACCAAAGATGCTGTGAAAAATGTTTTGGGCGGATTATTAAATAAAAAGAAAAAAGATACCGTCAAGTAATATTTGAGCGTTATCCCAACCCTTCGACTCCGCTCAGGCTTGCGGGTCAACACTTTTCACTATGTCCTTTTAAAAAAATCAATAAAGCGAAACGATTTATTTCTAGCTTATACTAACTTCCTTTATATAAGCTATTGCCGTGTGTATGTCTCAATTTCTGTGTTGGTTTCCCCTCCTTCTGTGTATGTTTCTTTGATTTTAAAAATTGTTTGGTTCAATGCTAACAATTCAAATAAGTAGGTAACCGAACCGTCCGTAAAAGTGATGGTTTCTCCTTCTATGATGTAAGGCTGTAGCGCTGGAGCCCCTTCAGCTACGCTTACGCAACCATTGCCATCTTCAAAATCCCAATATTGGTATAATATATATTGTGTATCTGTTATGATTAAATGGTTCAAACAGTCCAAATTTGTCACTAATTCAACATCGTTGCGAATCCATGAGGTCAATTTCCACTCCCCAACAATAAGAGATGGGTTTATTTCACTATTATCATCATCTTTGCTACAAGAAAGGGTTAAAGTTGTAAGTAAAAATAATAAGATTTTACTGATGTTTTTTGCATGTTTCATTTGGTTCTAATTTTTGGTTATTAAATGATTTATACACATACATCGAAATTATTTTGAAATGTAATCATCCCATTTTAATAATTCTGAAAATGTTAAGCGATAAGTTACTTCTAGAGTCATCAATTGTTCATTTTAAAATTCATTGAGGAAAGCAAAAAAAACATCATTTTATTAGGTTTTTTAAACAAAAAGGTTATATTATCCTTTGGACATATTTACACCTTCTTTCAATATTGAAAATTTCAACAGGAAGGTTCACTTTAAAAATCATACATGAGGCAATTAAAAATCACGAAACAAGTTACCAACCGAGAATCCAAATCACTAGACAAATACCTACAAGACATCAGTAAAATTGAATTAATTACCGCTGATGAAGAAGTAGAATTGGCGCAACGCATACGTTTGGGCGACCAAGACGCTTTGGACAAACTAACAACGGCCAACTTGCGTTTT
Source organism: uncultured Algibacter sp. (assembly GCA_963976905.1). Lineage (GTDB taxonomy): Bacteria > Bacteroidota > Bacteroidia > Flavobacteriales > Flavobacteriaceae > Pseudalgibacter. The sequence goes on along the minus strand of CAXBNH010000330.1, from coordinate 2,282 downwards.
GTGGTTTCAGTTTCAAAACAATATCAAAATCAGGGTTTAACCCTGCCCGATTTAATCAATGAAGGCAATGCCGGCTTGGTAAAAGCAGCCAAACGTTTTGATGAGACCAGAGGTTTTAAGTTTATTTCTTATGCTGTTTGGTGGATTAGTCAAGCAATTCTTCAAGCTTTAGCAGAACAATCTCGAATAGTTAGGTTACCTTTGAACAAAATTGGCTCTATCAATAAAATAAATAAAGCCTATTCATTTTTAGAGCAAACCCATGAAAGGGCGCCAAGTGCACAGGAAATTGCCAATAATCTAGACCTTACCGTGAGCAACGTGAAGCAATCTATGAAAATTTCCGGCAGGCATGTATCCATGGATGCACCTTTTAAAGAAGGGGAAACCTCTAATTTATACGATGTGATAAATTCAGATGAATCGCCTCGACCAGATTCTGATTTAATGAAAAACTCATTGAACGTAGAAGTAAACCGTGCTCTGGACACCTTATCTGAAAAAGAAGCCGAAGTGGTAAGGCATTATTACGGCATTAGTAAAAAACAGCCGATGAGCCTTGAAGAAATAGGAGATGCTTTTGGATTGACACGAGAACGTGTTAGACAGATTAAAGAAAAAGCCATTAGGAGATTAAGGCACACATCAAAAAGTAAAGTATTAAAAACGTATTTAGGATAATCTTAAATTCGCAAATCAAATAAATTAAAAATCATACATGCTAAAAATTATTATCAAAGAAGGCGAGAACATAGAACGCGCTTTAAAACGTTATAAAAGAAAACACAGAAATATTAAGGTAATGCAAAATTTAAGAGACGGTCAGTTTTTTACAAAGCCATCTGTTAAAAGACGTCGCCAAATCCAAAAAGCTTCTTACATTCAAGGTTTAAGAGATCAAGAAGATATATAGAGCTGTTAGCAAAAAAAAGCGAGTCCCATTTACAATTATTTTGAGAATGGGATTTTTTTATTTAACTGAAATAGCTACAACCAAACCCTCATTACCTCGAATATTAAACACCGTATCATCTTCAAAAATGAGATACTGCCCTTTGATTCCTACCAATTTCCCTGAATAGCTCTGTTCTTTAACAAGATTTAAACTTTTAGGCTTTCCAGGATATCTATGTACAGGAAATTCTAAATTGGTTTCGGTATTACTTTCAATAAAAAAATCCTTAGCTTCATCTGGAATATATTGTTTTAAACGTTCACGCCATTCCACTAAATTTTCATCTTTAATCTCATTTTTAAGCATGGTCCGCCAATTGGTTTTATCAGCAACATAATCTTTTAAAGCCACCTCGGTAATACCTGCCAAATATCTATTGGGCACTTCAACAATTTCAATAGCCTCGTGCGCGCCTTGATCTATCCAACGTGTTGGGACTTGGCTCTTTCTGGTCACACCCACTTTCACATTGCTGGAATTTGCCAGATACACAATATGCGGTTGTAATTGCACCTTCTTCTCATAAGCCAAATCACGATCTTCTTTATCTAAATGTGCGGTGCTTAATTCGGGTCGCATGATCCAATCTGCTGCTTGCGGAATGTCAAAAAAACAACTTTTACAAAATCCTTGTCTGTAAATGGGTTTATCCAATTCGCAGTTTAAACATTGGTATTTAACAAATTGCATGGTAATGGTTTTATCCAATAACTGGTTCATGTTTATAAAATCTGTTTCAAAAACCAGATAATATTGGATTGGGCTTGCAAACTCCGTTTCCATTTTTGTTAAAACACCTTGGTAGGTCATAAAAAAAAGTATTATTTTTAAAACTTTAAAGATAAAAATAAATATGCCAATACCGATAGTGAATTCAATTGCTTCTTGGTTTTTAAAAAAGCGATTCCACCAAATTGAATTGTTTTTAAAATACCCCAATGAGGTACAAAATGAGTTGCTATTGAACCTTTTAGACATAGCCAAAGGCACCGAAATTGGCAAGCAATATGATTTTGGTTCTATAAAAACCTACAAAACCTTCGCTGAGCGCATTCCGATAAAAAACTACGATGGATGGCAAGATGACATTGAACGTTCCAGACGTGGCGAAACCAATATTTTTTGGCCTAACCCAATAAAATGGTTTGCTAAATCAAGTGGCACCACTAGAGCAAAAAGCAAGTTCATTCCTGTCAGCAACGAATCTCTTGAAGATTGCCATTACGCAGCCAGCAAAGATTTGTTATGCATGTACCTTAATAACAATGAAAACTCCCAGTTATTTACAGGAAAAAGTTTACGCTTAGGCGGAAGCAAGGAATTATAC
>CAXBNH010000329.1:0-3525 GCA_963976905.1 uncultured Algibacter sp. | reverse complement strand
AAAATGGGTTTGCCAGAAGTGTCTTTGGGCGTGATTCCCGGTTATGGTGGTACGCAACGTTTACCGCAATTAATAGGTAAAGGCCGCGCCATGGAATTGATTATGACGGCAAGTATGATTGATGCCCATAAAGCTCTTGAGTATGGTTTGGTTAACCATGTTACAAATCAAGCAGAATTACTACCGCTTTGCCAAAATATTGCTGCTAAAATTATGCGAAATTCCTCGGTGGCTATTAGTGCCGCCATAAAAGCGATTAATGCTAATTTTAAAGATGGTGTTAATGGGTTTGAAGTGGAGATTCAACAATTTGGAAACTGTTTTGGAACTGCCGATTTTGAGGAAGGAACAACTGCTTTTTTAGAAAAACGGAAGGCGGATTTCCCTGGGGAGTGAAAATTAGTAGGTGCGTGTCTCGAAACATCTACGTTGTTAATAACCCATTCCCTTTTTAACATATCACAGCAAAAATTATGAGTAATTTTAAATCCCGATAGATACGGGACTACTTAATAATCCATTTTATTTTTACCTAAATGAACCCAAAACCTATCATAAAAGGCCGTGGCGCACAACTCAATGTGCATAATCGTTTTTTCGAGCTCAGCCATGACATGCGTGATGATTTTCTGGAATTTTGCCAAAAGGAAGGCGAAGATGCCGATAAAAACAAAACGCTCTATTTGGAAGTGTTCCCCAAAACCATCGTCAATAAAGTGGAAAGTCCCGATATTGGCATGACGTATTCCATGAATGCTTATCAAGGTTGTGAACACGGGTGTATTTATTGCTATGCCCGTAACAGCCATGAATTTTGGGGTTACGGCGCTGGTCTGGATTTTGAACGCCGTATTATGGTAAAAAAAGACGCCCCAAAACTTTTAGAAGCGTTATTAAAAAAGAAAAGTTGGAAAGCACACCCCATCGTGATGTCTGGAAACACCGATTGCTACCAGCCTGCCGAAAAACAATTTGAAATCACGAGACAATGTTTGGAAGTGTTTTTAAAATATAAACATCCCGTAGTCGTCATCACAAAAAACGCTTTGATTTTACGTGATTTGGATTTGCTGAAAACCTTGGCAAAAGAGAACCTAATTGGGGTAAATATTTCCATAACATCTTTGTCAGAAGATACCAGACGTGTTTTAGAACCCCGAACAGCAACCATAAAAAAACGCTTGGAAACCGTTAAGATTTTGAGTGAAAATGGAATTCCTGTTAACGTGATGTTGGCGCCAATAATTCCCTCCATAAATAGCCATGAAATATTGACGATAGCCAAAGCTGCTGCGGAAAACGGAGCACTATCCATAGCGCATACCATTGTAAGGTTGAACGGGGCTATTGGCGAAATTTTTACCGATTGGATCCATAAAACCATGCCAGATAGGGCCGAAAAGGTATTGCATCAAATAGAGCATTGTCACGGCGGTACTTTAAATGATTCCCGTTATAGCACCAGAATGCACGGCGAAGGCAAAATAGCTGAGCAAATAAATACTTTGGTAAGGTTGGCAAGGCATAAATATTTTAAAAGCAAAAAAATGCCAAAGTTGAATTGCGATTTGCACTCAACTTTTAAGGATGGACAATTGAAACTGTTCTAAAGCTATTTGTTAATAGCAGCAAGTTTTTTGCGAATTTTTTATTTAAAATAATACTGGTAATTATAAAGTTGCTCCATAAGTGGTAATTGTATAACACATACAAAACATATTATAATTAATAGACCCTTGTTTTGTCGCATCTTTGTATTATAAAAATAAAACCTTTTTTTATCTCTTTTTGAAAAACAAATTCTAACCTAAAACAACCATGAAGAATATTACTAAAATCATCGTTCTGATATGTATTTTAAATTATAGCAATACGGTATTTGCTCAAGAAAGCACAGATGGTTACAATAGGAATTTCAAGTTTGGGGTTGGGCTAAATGGAGGTTTGCCACTCAACGACCCGTACAATTTTATTCTTGGAGGTGATGTAAGGGTACAATATAACATCTCAACAACCTATTCTCTATGTTTTACAGCTGGTTATAACAATTTATTTGTAAAAAATGACGGTGTGGATTTTGGCTATGTTCCTGTGAAAGTCGGCTATAAAACGTTTCTCTTTAAAAATGAGTTTTATGTGATGGGGGAAATAGGAGGCGCTTTTTCAGCCACCAAAGCATATGATTACAATTCCATGATGTTCTCGCCAAGTGTTGGCTACGCAACAAAGTACGTGGATATTAGCCTGCGATACGAATTCATAAAAGATTTTCCTATCATTAAAAACAATGTAGCAGACAATGGATTGGCAAATTTAATGCTGCGCTTGGCCTATGGGTTTGATTTATGAAAAATCCTTAAACATCTATAAACGTATCCTTTAGATTTTATAGTTTTATTGAAAATCATATACCATTAAAGAAAAGCAATGTGCCTTTTGTGTGCGTTTGCCAGCATGATTATTCATGTTTTTCTTCGAACCCTTGATATTGAGACTTCCTATTGAAATGATTTTCTGTTTTTGAGTATTGGGAATTGACCAAAACTGAAAAAATAATGTATTTTTAAGTATTAAAACCTAAACACAGATGAAACGTATCATAAAAACACCTCTGAAAATCAAAAACATGAAATTGTTGCGTTTTGGTCGTGATTTTAAGCCCGATGAAGAAGTTATCTTAAGAGATTATCTGGCCATTGAGCGCACACGTTTGGCCAATGAGCGCACGCTTTTATCGTATATACGGTCGTCGTTATACCTGCTTATTGGCAGCATTGCTTTTTTTCAACTTAAAGATTTTCCCAATTTTAAATATCTAGCCGTAGTATGCCTTGTATTTAGCCTTATTTTTTTCATCATAGGCGTATATCGGTTTACATTGCTCAAAAAAAGCCTCAAACGCTTGTATTATATGTCTGAGGAAAAAGAGCATGATAATAGCTAAATAATTGGTTCTACGCCTTTTTAACAAATAGCAAAACATGAACGCAAAGCTCAAGTGCCCGTTGTTTTTTTATTCAAACCGAAATTGTTTATTTACCTTTGCTCAACTTAAAAAATCAACCAATGATATATTCAATGACGGGGTATGGTAAATCTGTTTTACAACTACCAACAAAAAAGATAACCATCGAAATAAAATCGCTTAACAGCAAAAGCCTCGATTTGAATACCCGAATGCCATCGGTTTACAGGGAAAAAGAATTGGACATCCGGAAACTGATTGCTTCAAAATTAGAACGTGGCAAAGTAGATTTCTCCATTTTTGTTGAAATTACAGGCGAAGAAACCACGACGCAAATCAATACGCCCGTTGTAAAACAATACATAAAACAGCTTAAAGCTATTGTAGATAGCGACGACACCGAATTGCTTAAAATGGCAGTACGTTTTCCAGATGCCTTAAATACAGAGCGCAACGATATTGATGAGGATGAATGGAAAGTGGTTTTAAATGAAATAAAATCGGCATTGGAAAACATTACCGTTTACAGATTGGATGAAGGCAAGGTTTTGGAACAGGAT
>CAXBNH010000328.1:0-3542 GCA_963976905.1 uncultured Algibacter sp. | reverse complement strand
CAATTTTTATTATGGGGGTTTCGGGCGTGGGTAAATCTACCATAGGAAACCTTTTATCGGCACAACTTTCCATGCCTTTTTTTGATGGGGATGATTATCATTCCCAAAAAAGCATAAATAAAATGGCCCAAGGGCATCCTTTAAATGATGATGACCGTTATGAATGGTTGACCAACCTCAATAATGTGGCCAAAATACAATTAAAGACCAATGCATGTATCATAGCTTGTTCTGCTTTAAAAGAAACCTATAGGGAAACCTTAAAGCGGGATATTGAAAAAGATGTAAAATGGGTGTTGCTGTCGGGGTCTTTTGATGAAATTTTAGATAGAATTAAACAGCGAAAAGGGCACTACATGCCACCGTCTTTATTAAAATCGCAATTTGAAACTTTAGAAATCCCTGTGGATGCATTGAAAATAGATATTGTCCAAACACCTCAAAAAATAGCAAAGAAAATAGTAGAAGAGTTAACCGATAAATCAGAATTTGGATTGATAGGTCTAGGTGTTATGGGGAAAAGCTTGGCAAGAAATTTGGCTTCCCATAATTTCAAGCTTTCTATTTTTAACCGCCATGTTCATGGTTTAGAAGAAAACGTGGCTATTGATTTTAAAAATAAGCATCCAGAATTATTCGATTCTATACCTTTTGATGATTTGCAAACTTTTGTTAAGTCGTTGCAAACACCACGTAAAATCATGTTGATGGTAAATGCAGGTAAGCCCGTCGATGCTGTTATTGAAAGCCTCATCCCTTTACTATCAAAAAACGATGTTATTATAGATGGGGGAAATTCACACTATAAAAACACGCAAGAAAGAATTGATTTATTAAGTAAACATGGCATTTGTTTTATAGGAGCTGGAGTTTCGGGAGGAGAAGAAGGTGCTCTAAATGGCCCATCCATCATGCCAGGGGGCGATGAACGTGCTTATAAAATGGTAAAACCTTTTTTAGAAACCATTGCTGCTAAAAACAATAATGGAAATGCGTGTTGTGATTATATCGGTAAAGGAGGGAGTGGGCATTTTGTAAAAATGGTTCATAACGGTATTGAATATGCCGAAATGCAACTGCTGGCAGAAACCTATTTTATTTTAAAACGAAGCGGCAAAAACCCTGATGAGATAGCCGTGGTTTTTGAATCTTGGATGCCTCATGTAGCTAGTTATTTGTTAGAAATCACTATTGATATTTTAAGAAAAAAGGAAAATAACCATTGGCTTATAGATAAGGTGTTGGATACATCTGGAAATAAAGGCACCGGAAATTGGGCCACTATAGCAACAGCGGAACTGGGAATGCCAAGCACCATGATTCCCGCGGCATTATTTGCGCGCTATGTTTCTGCTTTTAAAGAAGAGCGCATAAAAATAAGTGAGGCGTACTTTTCAGAAAGCACACAACTGACTATTGAAACCTCAGATTTATTGAAGGCCTATCAATTGGCTAGAATAGTGAACCATCATCAGGGATTTAAATTGTTGTATCAAGCTTCTGTAACCTATAATTGGGACTTAAATTTATCAAGTATCGCTAGTATATGGACCAATGGTTGTATCATTAGGTCTTTATTTATGGAAGCCCTCATTGATATTCTAAAAGAAAGCAACACTATATTATTGAACCCGAGTATCATTTCTGAAATAATAACATTGAGACCAGCATTGAATAGAGTAGTCGCTGAATGTGTTTTAGAAGAAATACCCATCCCATGCTTAAGTGAAGCCGTAAATTTTTTGAATGCATATAAGGAAGCCAACTCATCTGCAAACCTAATCCAAGCGCAGCGCGATTATTTTGGCGCACATACCTACCAGCGTATTGATGACGATTCGGGCACTTTTTATCATACCAACTGGAAACACCAAACCAATGATTGAATATAAATTGTTATTAGCTGTACTTGCCGGTATTGTGATACTGCTTGTCTTAATTTTAAAATTTAAGTTGCACGCATTTGCATCTTTATTAATAGCCAGTATTCTAGTTGGTGTATTCGCTGGGTTAGAGCCATTGGCCATTATGGACACAGTTAAGGAAGGAATGGGGAGCACTTTGGGATTTGTGGCTACGGTTGTTGGATTGGGTGCTATGTTTGGTGCGATTTTAGAACATTCCGGTGGTGCTAGGGTCATTGCTGATTTTTTGCTGAAGAAATCTGGTATCAAAAAGGCACCAGCCGCCATGGCATTGGCAGGTTTTATAGTGGCTATTCCCGTTTTTTTTGAAGTGGCTTTTATACTATTAGTGCCTATGCTCTACGCTTTACAGAGACAAACAAAAAAATCATTATTGCTTTATGCTTTACCATTATTAGCGGGTTTAGCGGTAACACATGCTTTTATTCCGCCCACACCAGGACCTATAGCTGTTGCAGATATTGTGGGTGCGGACTTGGGTTGGGTTATATTGATTGGTGCCATAGTTGGCTTGCCAACGGCCATTGTCGGCGGTATTCTTTATGGTACCTATATAGCGAATAAAATCCATATAAGCGCCCCCTTTACAGATGAGACCCAAATGCAAGTAGGCCAAGATAAAAATCCTAATATCACTACTGTTTTAAGCATTATAGCGTTTCCAATTGTTTTAATTCTCTTGAACACCTTTGTTAGTAGTGGTCTCTTGAACGTTTCAAATGAAACACTGAAAAATATTGTTGCTTTATTCGGACATCCTTTTTCGGCATTGATAATTGCCAACCTTATGGCTTGGTATGTTTTGGGCATTAAACAATGCTTCACAAAAAAGCAATTATTGGATATTACCACGAAATCTATGGGGCCTGCCGGAATGATTATTCTTATTACTGGAGCTGGAGGTGTTTTTAAACAAGTATTGGTCAATACTGGCGCAGGTGAAATGATTGCTAAATCTTTATCAGAAGTTGGGTTTCCTGTATTGTTATTTGCTTTTGTAGTGGCATTATTGGTAAGGGTCATCCAAGGGTCTGCAACGGTAGCGATGATTGCGGCAGCAGGTTTGGTAGCGCCATTGATAGCAAATGTAGCCTTTAGTGAATTTGAGTTGGCCTCCATTGTGATTTCCATTGCTGCGGGTGCTACGGCATTGTCGCATGTCAATGATAGTGGCTATTGGATGGTAAATCAATTTTTAGGACTTACAGAAAAACAGACGTTCAAAACATGGACGGTAATGACAGGGATTTTATCCCTGACAGGTTTTGTTGTAGTAGCATTACTCAATGTTATTTTTTAAAAATCTAATCACAAAAAATCTTGTTGTTACTAATGATTTAAGTGCTTGCAAGATGAACCTAATTTCTTTTTTAACAAAACCCCGACGTTAATTAACATATAATTAAGGCTTTTTTGTGGCTGTTGGTGGTAATTTTGCGGTTTTTAGACTTTACATCTACTAGGCAAACAATCTATGAAACAGACTGGGTTTTTTATTATACTGTTATTCACAACGTTGGCATTTTCACAATCCAAATCCTTTAAAATATCAGGAACGCTGATTTCAGCAGAAGATAATGTGCCTATGGAAGCCGCCACGGTTTACTTAGAACGTTT
>CAXBNH010000327.1:0-3542 GCA_963976905.1 uncultured Algibacter sp. | reverse complement strand
ATGATTTTAATACCTTTTTTATGGAATTCTTCAATATATTGTTTCAGTCCCAATTCCGTTTCTCCAAACCATTGCCTACTTGTATTGAACATGATTTCTGGATGTGCCAAATCTTTAATGAACCCAAATGGCATCACAGCGGCATAATTCGCATTAACATTAACTACAGGCACTATGTGGTTAATATTGATGGAATCTCTAGAAGCCACAAAACTAATCCCGTTTATCTTTTTAATTTGTGTAGAGCAAGATTGGCTTATCAACACCAATAGAGCAATTATTAACTTAAATTTAGTCATCTAAAAAAAGCGTATTAAAACATTGGCTGTAAATTACGCTAAAAAAAGAAAAAAAACCTTCAGTTTATACCCATTCTAAATTAACTGCTCCAAAATAAGTTATTACCTTTAGTCACGACATAATAAAACAGAACCACCAAAATATGGAGCACATTGTTATTATAGGAAATGGTATTTCGGGCGTTACGGCAGCGAGGCACATCCGTAAACTTTCCAATAAGAAAATAACCATTGTTTCTGCTGAAACCGATTATTTCTTTTCGCGCACCGCTTTAATGTATGTGTATATGGGCCACATGACATTTGAGCATACACAACCTTATGAAAATTGGTTTTGGGAGAAAAACAACATCATTTTAAAAAAAGGATTTGTAAAAATGGTCGACACGGACTCTAAGACCCTTCATTTTGCTAAAGGCGACACCTTTCAATATGACAAACTGATAATTGCCACAGGCAGTAAACCCAATAAATTCGGTTGGCCCGGACAAGATTTAAAAGGTGTTCAAGGCTTATATAGCAAACAAGATTTAGATAGTTTAGAAAAATACGCACCCAACAACAAAGTGTGTAAACGTGCTGTGATTGTTGGCGGCGGATTGATTGGCATTGAAATGGCAGAAATGTTACATTCTCGACATATTCCTGTTACTTTTTTAGTGCGTGAAAGCAGTTTTTGGAACGGGGTTTTGCCCGAACAAGAATCGAATATGATTAACAAAGAAATTACCGATAACGGCATTGATTTACGATTATCAAGCAATTTAAAAGCCATTATTGCTGATAAAAATGGGCAAGTAAAATCTGTAATTATTGAAGAAACAAGTGAAGAAATTTTTTGTGACGTAGTAGGATTGACCGCTGGTGTTTCACCAAATATCGATTTTATAAAAGATTCTAAGATTGATACGGGGAGCGGCATCAAAGTAAATCGCTATTTAGAAACCAACATTCCAGACGTATATGCCATTGGCGATTGCGCCGAACAGCACGAGGGCATAGACCAACGCAAACCCATTGAAGCCGTTTGGTACACAGGACGTATGATGGGTGAAACCGTGGCGCAAACCATTTGCGGAAACCGCATGCCATACAAGCCTGGACATTGGTTCAACTCTGCAAAATTTATGGATATTGAATACCAAACCTACGGTTGGGTTTGGGCTGATAAAAAAGAAAATGAAGCCCGTTTTTATTGGGAACACGAAAGTGGCAAAAAATGCATCCACATCAATTATGATAAAAATACGTATGGATTTATTGGTATCAATACCTTTGGAATTCGGATGCGCCACGAGTTTTTTGATAAAGCTTTAAATGAAAAACGTACTGTTGATTATGTGTTGGAACATATGGCTGATGCCAACTTCGACCCAGAATTTTATAAACTTCATGAAAAGGAGATTGTTGCAAAATTCAACAAAGAAAACAATACCAACATTCAGTTGAAAAAGAAAAGCTGGAAACGTATATTTCAAACCTCATAAAATAATTCAATAGATTCTTGCCTTAGAATGACAACATAAAATATGAAACACATACAAAATATAGGACTTGGTTTATTTTTAACGGGACTTGCCATTTTTATATCGCTCATCTTTTTAGGAACTTATGAATTAACTCCTAAATTATTTGACGAAATAGTCGTCAACAAAGGCATCAAAAGCGAGGTGTTTATTAAGAGTTTAAAAACAAATGTAGTTGGTAAAGCATTTACAGGTCCGTTTTCCTTTTCTTCAAAGATCACTTCAGCTATAGAGAATGCCAATACAATTCACGAAACAAAAAAGGAATGGGGCAAAAAAATATGGAGCAAACCGCACAGTTTTGCTTATGAGATTTCAAAAGACGCAGGCACAGGCATCGTTAAACAAAACAAATGGTTATTCTGGTGGCTTACCTTTGGCTTAGGCATTATTGGCGCCTTCATGTACATCCTACCAAAAGTGATAACGCTTGGGCCTCCTGGCATTAAAAACAATGGTATTTACCACCAAGCTGCCACCAACAGAGGGTGGATTGGCTGGTCTGTTTTTGTGTTTTTGGTCGGGTTTTATCTCTTGCTTTATTTCCGTCCAGATTATGTTGTGAATTGGACTTACATCGTAGACCCCATTAGCCAAAGTCTCAGCGGTAATTTGGCAAGCCAATGGTTTTTATATGGATTTTTATATTGTACCGTAATGGTGGTTATGGCGGTGCGGATGTACATAAAATATCGGCATAGCAAATATCAAATATTAAGAACTACATCGGTATTGTTTTTTCAAATTGTATTTGCCTTTTTAATCCCCGAAATACTGGTGCGTTTTGAAAAACCTTGGTACGATTTTAAAAATGCGTTTCCGTTGGATTATGATTTCTTTTATAGTTGGAATTTGAACCAACTGATTGATAGTGGCGGCTTTGGGGTATTCATATTGATTTGGGGCATCATTTTAACATTGGTTATTGTTCCTGTAATGGTTTATTTCTTCGGAAAACGCTGGTATTGCTCTTGGGTTTGTGGTTGTGGTGGTTTGGCAGAAACTCTAGGCGACCCTTATAGGCAATTATCAGATAAATCATTAAGTGCATGGAAAATGGAACGCTGGCTGGTACATGGCGTTTTGGTGTTTGCTTTAGTTATGACAGGGTTTACTTTATATTCTTATTTTTCTGGCGCACAAAGTGTTTTGGGCATTAAAACACAATCCATTCAAGATATTTATGGTCTTTTAATCGGATCTTTTTTTGCTGGCGTTATCGGCACAGGCTTTTACCCTATTTTTGGCAACCGGGTCTGGTGCCGTTTTGGTTGTCCGTTAGCTGCTTATTTAGGAATCGTACAGCGTTTTAAATCGCGATTCAGGATTACCACCAATGGCGGCCAATGTATTTCCTGCGGAAACTGCTCTACCTATTGCGAGCAAGGCATTGATGTACGTGCTTATGCCCAAAAAGGCGAAAACATTGTTCGTGCCAGTTGTGTGGGCTGCGGTATTTGTAGTGCTGTTTGCCCAAGAGGGGTTTTAAAATTGGAAAACGGTCCCGAAAAAGAACGCATCAATCCAACGGACATATTACTTGGAAATGATGTAGATTTGATGGATTTGGTTAATAAAAAGTAGTTTTCGGTCGTAGTTGCAGTTTGCAGCTCTGTTTAGAACAAGCTTAGAGCATTTGTGTCATTTATTTTAATGTACAGCAAAAGTAAAGAACCACCGTTAAAAACGGTGGCTTTGGTTTTCAGATTAGACCCAA
>CAXBNH010000326.1:0-3560 GCA_963976905.1 uncultured Algibacter sp. | reverse complement strand
TTTTATTTCTTTTGTTGATACGTCTTCACCTTGTTCATTTTTCATTGGCACAGAATGTGTTTCTAGCCAACGGCGGGTTCCTTTAAATCCTTCAATCTCATATACGAGCTCTCCAGATTCTCCTTCAAAAATCTTTTCTATGAGTTTCAAAAATGTTGTTCTGTACTCAGGTAGTAGAATTCCTAACATACATTTTCCTAACACCTGTTCTTCATTATCAGCTTCAATCATTGCCAGACCAGCTTGGTTCATCATTAATAGTTTACCATCAGGGTCTAATAATTTTATACATTCTGGCCCAGCCTCTAAAATGGTGCGAAACTTATTTTCACTTTCCGCGAGTTTAATTTCTGCCATTTTTCTTGATGTAATATCAAAACGAATGGCTAAATATTGAAAGGGTTTGTTTTTTTCATCCAAAAAAGGTACAATAGTTGTGTCCACCCAATAATGGAAACCATCCTTTGCTTTGTTTTTTATTTCTCCGCGCCATACCTTTCCTGATGCTATTGTCTTCCATAAAATTTTAAAAAAATCTTTAGGGTGATGTTGAGAGTTAACGAGGCGGTGCGTTTTTCCTAGAATCTCTTTTCTACTATATTTTGAAATTTTGCAAAAGTTATCATTTATAGAGGTAATAACACCTTTATTATCCGTGAAAGCGATAATGGCAGACTGATCCAAAGAATATTTATAATCATTTAATGCCTTCAAACTTTCCTCTAATGCTATAGCGGCTATTTTTTGCTCATGAATATTCTGAATAGCCCCATATAAACGTATGGCTTTTCCATTTTTTACTTCAACATTACCATAGGTACGTACCCAAATATTTTTCCCCTTTGCTGTAATAAATGGAGCTTCAAGGTTGTAGGATGTATGGTTTTCGATGGCTTCTGTAACTGCTTTTTGAATCAATGGGCGCGCTTCAGGAGCATAAAAATTTATGCCATCTTCCACTTTTGGAGGTTTGCTAATGGGAAGCTCATATATGCGATACGTTTCATCAGAAAAATAAGGGGTCATAGTTTTTAAATCCAATTCCCAAGCCCCAACTTTTGCTAACTTTCCTGTTTCGTTCAGAAGATTTTCACTTCGTTCAATTTTCGCAAGTGATTCACGTACCATACGTTCTTTTTCTCTAATTTTTTGCTCCGATTTTTTTTTGTTGGTTATGTCTATCATAACACCAACAATCGATTTTAAATTCCCTTGCAAATCATTATTGCCTGCTATATATAAATCGCACCATATGGTCTTACCATTTTTAGTTTGATATTTTATCTCTTGATGGTAATCTGTGATTTCCCCTTTTTTTAATTTACTAAATAATAAAGGTAAAGTTTCAACTTTTGATAATATTAGCTCTTTATTCTTGCCAAGAGCCTCGTTGCTTCGGTAACCAAACATGTTCTCCCATGCAGGATTAACATAGGTGTATTTGCCATCGGTATCCAATTCAATAATGGCAATGTTAGTTGAATGAATAATATTTTGATATTTAGTGCTTAGCTCTTTTAAACTCTGTTGTGCCTGTCTTTCATTTGTAATATCGTCAAAAGTTGTGAAAACTTGGTGTGGCTTTTTTTCTAAATTTCTAAATTCTGGATAAGCATTTATTTTTAACCAACGGTAATTAGTTGTTTTTGCATTAAAAACACCCATAATAATGTTGTTAACCTCCTTTCCTGTTTTGAGAGCTACCATGCTGGCATGAGTTTCTCCTGGAAAATCGGAACCATCTTCATGAATACACTTCCAATTAGGGTCCATGGATGTTTTTCCTTGCATCTGCTCTAATGTCAATCCTAAAATTCGTTGTGCAGCTGGGTTGGCATCAATGATTTCACCCGTGGCGTTCTGATACGTTACTCCTAGCGCCATGGTTTCAAAAAGAGATTGAAACTTATTTTCTTTATTTAAGGGGTAACTGCTCATAATTTTAGCGACAAGTTAGTGTGCGATAATATCTTCAGAGTATCTAGTGCCAATATTTAGTTTTAGAGGTTAGTAGATAAACATCTGTTTAGAACTAAATATATATAATAAAAAGGACATATTCAAGGAGCAGAATCTTCTAGAGTTTTCTGACAGGTTTGTAAGTGGCGTTTTGTAGGGTAAGATATAAACTTTTGCAACGACGTTGTTATTCTGTGAGTCAGGTCAAAAATAAAAAATCACGTATGTTATATATGCGGACACAATAAGTTTTTGATGGCCAAAACTGTTTCTCTAAAATTCTGTTTTGAAAAATGAAACACCGAATTGATCTCAATTAAGATGGTTTCATATGATATTATATGACGCCACGCAAAATGTAAACCCCTGTAAATATTAAATTTACAGGGGTTTCATGGGTTTTGATACCCAATAAGTGGAGTCGGAGAGAATCGAACTCTCGTCCAAACAAGTAACCAAAGGGCTTTCTACACGTTTATTCTTTTCTTGTTTTTTCGATTGCAAGCTGGTTAAAGACAACCCACTTACAACTTAGCTTCTTTAGTTTCAAGAGCAAATCAAAGCGCTTTGCCCTCTATGTCAACTTTTACGATGCCCCTAATCTGACCGCCGCTGACCAGGGCTTTCAAGGGACATTTAGCCTCCCTACCTTGTAGGGATGTAGCAAATCCTACTATAATTCAGATTACGCAGCTAAAGCGTAGTTATTCTCGCCGTTTAAAATTTGGTCTAGCCTTTTACGTGTTTCAATGCCATTACACGACGTGCTTACCGTTCAATTAATCTCGCTGTCAAAACCAGTCGACCCCTTAAATGAAATAGTAATTTTTATTTGGGCGTTACCCTATCGGGTCAAGCTTTGCACTATATCTTTTTATTTGATGACTTCAACTTCGCTCAGCCATCAAATAAAAAGGATACCGCTTCAATCCTTAACGCGGACCGCAAAGTTACCAAAAAGTTTGTACAACCTTTTCAAATCTCTTTTATTAATTCAAAATTTGTACCAAAATTATTGATGTCTCTATGAAAATCCTTAAAAACACAATCAAATGTTTTGAAGTCATTTTTATAATATCCAGTATCTTTTTGTTAAAATAATGAAAAAGATGTTATTTTGCAATACACTAAAAAAAACTCGTTATACCGTTAGAATAGCTTCATGATTTCAGCAAAAGGAATGCTTAAAACAATTGATTTGTATTTTTTTAATAAGGATATTTAATGTCTAAAAACGCTTTAGTAACAGGGGCAGCTTCTGGTTTGGGGCTTGAGTTATCGCTTTTGTTGGCAAAAGACGGCTATAACCTTATATTAGTGGATTTAGATGCTCCAAATTTAGAAATCGCCAAAACAGAGATTTTAAAAATGCATACAGTTGAAATCACTTTAATTGTAAAAAACCTGAGCGAGCCTAATGCAGCGCAAGCTATTTTTTACCAAATAGGTAAAACACCTATTGATGTTTTGGTCAACAACGCAGGCTTTGGATTGTTCGGTAAATTTGCAGAGACAGAATGGCAACGGGAATTGGATATGCTGCAATTGCATATTATAACGGCCACGCATTTAACCAAATTGGTGCTTGCGGGTATGTTGGA
>CAXBNH010000325.1:0-3593 GCA_963976905.1 uncultured Algibacter sp. | reverse complement strand
CAACTATTCTTGCTGACTTTTTGTGTGCTGTATTTGACCGAACACCCAACTCATGCATGCCGTAAAGCACACGCCTGTGAACGGGTTTCAAACCATCTCTTACATCTGGTAAGGCACGTGACACAATGACCGACATTGAATAATCAATGTAAGCCGATTTCATTTCATCTTCAATATTAATAGGGATGAGTTTTTCTCCTTCTGCCATAAATAAATTATTAAGATATTTTTTATTATTTCAAAACGTGCTAAGTTAACGATTTCAATAGTCATAGTAGGACTTTAAACCTTGTTTTTCATGTTTTTTATTAACAATTTGGGGTGCTTTTTTCGTTAATAAGTATGCGTCTTAAAATTTTGATTTTATAAAGATTTTTTCGTCAATTAGCAACTTACTTGCATTTTAGGGTATAGTTTTTGCCATTAGTAAAATGTTTTACTATTTTTAATGCAGAAAGGAAACCTAAATTATGGACGATAATTTTTCACCCCGAGTAAAAGATGTAATTGCCTTTAGCAAAGAGGAAGCCATGCGCTTAGGCCACGACTTTATTGGCACAGAGCACTTAATGCTAGGCTTGCTAAGAGACGGAAATGGCAAAGCCATCAATATATTGAATGCCCTAGATGTAGATTTAAATCATTTAAGGCGTAAAGTGGAAATATTGAGCCCTGCCAACCCAAACATCCCCGTGACTTCAAACCAAAAAAAGAATTTACATTTAACAAGGCAGGCCGAACGCGCTTTAAAAACCACGTTTTTGGAAGCCAAACTATTTCAAAGTACTTCTATAAACACAGCGCATTTGCTGTTGTGTATTTTAAGAAATGAAAACGACCCCACTACCAAGCTTTTAAATAAGCTTAAAGTTGATTATGACAATGTGAAAGAACAATTCAAACTTATGATAACAAACGACAACGATTATACCGATATTTCGGGCGAACCAAAGTCCGAATCTTTTCAAGATGATGATAGCGCACAAGACGATGTCTCAAAAGACAACCTTTTTAATAGCCCGACGAGCAAGACCAATAAAAAATCGAAAACCCCTGTTTTAGATAATTTCGGACGTGATTTAACAGCTATGGCAGACGAAGGCAAGTTAGACCCTGTAGTTGGTCGTGAAAAGGAAATTGAGCGCGTGTCCCAGATTTTAAGCAGAAGGAAGAAAAACAATCCATTGTTGATTGGCGAACCTGGTGTTGGTAAATCTGCCATAGCCGAAGGCTTAGCACTTAGGATCACCAAACGAAAAGTATCACGCATTCTTTTTAATAAACGTGTGGTGACTTTAGATTTGGCGAGTTTGGTTGCTGGCACAAAATACCGTGGGCAATTTGAAGAACGCATGAAAGCCGTGATGAACGAGCTTGAAAAAAATGATGATGTCATCCTTTTTATAGATGAAATCCATACCATTGTGGGTGCTGGCGGCGCTACGGGAAGTTTAGACGCTTCCAATATGTTCAAACCCGCATTGGCACGTGGCGAAATACAATGTATTTCCAAAAGGTTATTATTGAACCTACAACGGTTGACGAAACCATTGAAATTCTCAATAATATCAAAGCGAAATATGAAGACCACCACAATGTGGACTATACGCCCGAAGCCATTGAAGCCTGTGTAAAATTGACCAACCGCTATATGACGGAACGTTTTTTACCAGACAAAGCCATTGATGCTTTAGATGAAGCAGGTTCCCGTGTACATATCACTAATATTGAAGTGCCAAAACAAATCATTGAGTTAGAAAAGCAATTGGAAGCCATTAAGGAATCTAAAAACGCAGTTGTTAAAAAGCAAAAATATGAAGAAGCTGCCAAACTCAGGGATGATGAAAAACGCATTGAAAAAGATTTGGCCATCGCCCAAGAAAAATGGGAAGAAGACACCAAGCAACACCGTGAAGTTGTAACCGAAGACAATGTGGCCGATGTCGTTTCTATGATGACAGGCATTCCCGTAAACAGGATTGCCCAAACAGAAATCAACAAATTAGCCTTATTACCACAGCTTATCAAAGGCAAAGTTATTGGACAAGATGAAGGGGTTTCCAAAGTCGTTAAAGCCATTCAGCGTAATCGTGCAGGACTTAAAGATCCCAACAAACCCATTGGTTCGTTTATATTTTTAGGACAAACAGGCGTTGGAAAAACACAACTTGCCAAAGTATTATCTCGTGAACTTTTTGATAGCGAAGATGCTTTAGTGCGAATTGATATGAGTGAATACATGGAGAAATTTGCCATTTCCAGATTGGTTGGTGCCCCTCCAGGATACGTAGGTTATGAAGAAGGCGGCCAATTGACGGAAAAAGTGCGACGCAAACCCTATGCTGTTATTCTATTGGATGAAATTGAAAAAGCCCACCCCGATGTTTTCAATATGCTGTTGCAGGTTTTAGATGATGGTTTTTTAACAGACAGCTTAGGACGAAAGATTGATTTTAGAAATACCATTATCATCATGACCTCTAACATTGGCGCCAGAAAACTTAAGGATTTTGGTAGTGGTATAGGTTTCGGAACAGCTTCTCAAAAAGCACAAGAAGATGCCAATGCAAGAAGCGTGATTGAAAATGCGTTGAAAAAATCGTTTGCACCAGAGTTTTTAAATAGAATTGATGACGTGGTCGTATTTAATGCTTTGGAAAAAGAAGACATCAACAAAATCATTGATATTGAGTTAAGCAAATTGTTGTTAAGAATCAAAGATTTAGGATATACGCTTAAACTTAGTGATGAAGCAAAAGGCTATATAGCTGAAAAAGGCTTTGACAAACAATACGGTGCCAGACCTTTAAATAGAGCCATTCAAAAATATATTGAAGATGCCCTAGCTGAAGAAATTGTAGCATCTCATGTTGATGAAGGCGATGAAATCATTATCGATTTGGATAAAAAAACAGAAGAGTTGACTATTAAAATCGAAAAAGCCGAAAAGTCAACAGAATCTTAAAATAGAATATTTTAAACAGAGGAAAAACTCGGGAATTAATTTCCGGGTTTTTTTATGCCTTTTAAATAGGCACCGCATAAGAATTTTTAATTTCCCCCATAACAAATGTGCTGTGGGCGCTTCCTATGTTTTTTATGCTTCCCAAATGATCCAAAACAAAATTTTGATATTCTTTCATGTCTTTCACTAAAATTTTCAGCAAAAAATCATAATCCCCAGAAATATTATAACATTCTATCACTTCGTGTAAATGTAAAATATCTTTCACAAATTGATTTCCTATGTCGCGCGTATGCTCTTTTAATGTGATGTTACAAAATACCATCAAGCCTTTGTTTAATTTTTCTGCATCCAAAATGGCCACATAACTCTTGATATAGCCATTTTTTTCCAATTTTTTCACACGCTCAAAAACAGGCGTGGTAGATAAATTCACCTTAGCTGCCAAATCTTTAGTTGTTAAACTGGAGTTTGCTTGTATCAATTTTAAAATACGGATATCAATGGCATCCAATGCTACTGTAGAATTATTTTCTATGGAATTCATTTTTATTATTTAAAAAAGATTATTAATCTAAAATTAGATTCAAAAATAGCATATTGAACCAAAAAAACAACCTAATTATTT
>CAXBNH010000324.1:0-3594 GCA_963976905.1 uncultured Algibacter sp. | reverse complement strand
TATTGGGGTGTCCTTCAAAACTAAATTCATGGTTTTTGGCACGTGTGGCGTGTTCAAAAATACCTTGCATCAATCGTTTTAAATTTTCTGGACTGAAAAAAGTGGGCGTGCCCCCACCTAAATGCAGCTCTTTTATAATGGGTTTTTCATCAAACAACTCCAAGTACAGTTGCCATTCTTTTAAAACCGCATCTATATATGGAGATTCTACACTATGCTGTTTTGTAATACGCTTGTTGCAACCACAAAACGTGCATAGACTTTCGCAAAAAGGTAAATGGAGATAAAGGCTAATGCCTTCTTTTGAATTGCTTTCTTTAAAGGATTGTATTATTGAAGTTTTCCATTTTTCTAAAGAAAAACCATCATACTCCCAATAGGGCACCGTTGGATAACTCGTATAACGAGGCCCAGCAATATTGTATTTATTGACTAAATTTTGCATACCTAACATTTAAAATTCAAAATTATAGCTATAACAACTTATAAAATATGACATTTATCACTTAAAACAAAACTTTTAAAATAGGAATTCGGTCTGCATTTCATCCAAAAGCATCCAATTATTTTTTATTTGGGTCAATAAAAACAAAAATGATTTATGATATTTGTAATTGACTTATGAAAGACTTAACTTTCGATTTAATTACAAACAGGTTTCCTCTTCCGAGGGAACGACAAAATATACCAAGATGAAAAAAATAAGCTTCCTATTAATTGTTTTTGCAATAAGCATGATTTCTTGTAAAAACAAAACCAAAGAGACCAAAACCATGGAAACCGAAACTACGGAAACCGCGGTTATGCCATCTAAAAAAGTAAAAATTGCCTTAGCAGCAAAAAGCGATAGCAACGTAAGTGGTAACGTTGTTTTCAATGAAGAAGATGGCAAAGTAACCATGACCGCTATTATTAGTGGATTGGAACCTGGAGAGCATGCCATACACCTTCATGAAACGGCTGATTGTTCATCTGCTGACGGAAAATCTGCTGGTGGCCATTGGAACCCAACCGCGCAGCCACATGGCAAATGGGGCGATGCTGCTGGATATCATAAAGGAGATATTGGCAATTTTACCGCCGATGAAAACGGACATGGCACCATCACCTTCTCAACAGATGAGTGGTGTATTGGGTGCGGCGACACCAACAAAGATATTTTAAACAAAGGCGTAATTGTTCACGCCGGAGCAGACGACTTTACATCGCAACCTTCTGGCGATGCAGGTGCTAGAGTAAGTTGCGCAGGCATTATAAAATAATTTATCTTCACATACACACAAAAGCTACCTACCATGGTAGCTTTTATTTTTTATTTCATTAATTTCGACAAAATTTAAAACCCTACATGCAGTTAGAAATTCTAGTAGAAAAATTTCAACAGAAAGACGAAAAGGCTTTTGAATCGTTATACAATATGTACAGCGAAAGCATGCATGGGGTCATCTTCAACATCGTTAGAAATCAAGATATCGCACAAGAAGTGATGCAAGATGTGTTTATTAAAGCTTGGCACAACGCCAGCACTTATTCTGCAGAAAAAGGGCGTTTTTTCACTTGGATATTGAATATTGCCCGCAATGCTGCCATTGATAAAACACGCTCTAAAAGTTTTAAAAACGCTGGCAAAAACCTTAATGCCGATTTTTTCGTAGGTATCATACAAAACAATGAAAGTTTAGATGACCAGACGGATGCCATTGGTATTAAAAAGTTTGTTTCTAAACTTGCCAAGACTTGTATTGACGTTATTGAATTGCTTTATTTTAAAGGGTACACCCAAAAAGAAGCATCAGAAACATTAGATATGCCCATTGGCACCATAAAAACAAGAAATAGAAATTGTATAAACGAGCTTAGAAACATGCTCGATATTTAATCATGGATACAAAAGCTTACATAGACTCTGGAATTTTGGAACTTTACGTTGCAGGAGCGCTTTCTGAAAAAGAAAGCAAAGACGTGTATGCGCTTTTGTTAAAATACCCTGAGCTATTAAATGAAGTTTTGGCTATTGAAGCCGCTGTTGTAAAACTGACTGCTGCTGCATCGCCAAGTGATTCTAAGGTACTTTTTACTTCTATTAAAGAAACTCTTAATTTTGGAACTCAAAATGATTCTAAAGTCATCCCGATAGGAAAAGCAAAAACCAATTACTTTAGTTATATGGGTTGGGCTGCTTCTGTATTATTGGCTGTTGGATTATTTTGGATGTTCAATCAAAACAACGAATTAAGAACCAAGATAAGCACAGCGGAATCTGATAAAGAATTTTTAGAATTTCAAATTGAGAGAGCCAACAATAGTCTTTCTGAAGCTAAAAATTTAATTTCAGTTTTAAGAGATCGTGATATTATTTCTGTACCGCTTGATGGACAAGCCGTTTATCCAGAGGCCTACGCAAAAGTGTATTGGGATAAATCTTCTAGCAACATTTATTTAGACGTACAAGGCTTACCAAAACCTCCTGAAGGGAAAGTATATCAAGTTTGGTCATTGACCTTAAATCCGCTAAGTCCAACAAGTCTTGGCACACTTGACAATTTTGATACCGACGAAAATAAAATATTCACCATCTCTAATCCAAATAGCTCGCAAGCCTTTGGTATTACGCTGGAACCTGCTGGCGGAAGTGAATCACCTACTATGGAACAACTTTATACTTTGGGTGTTGTTTCATAAACGGCATCATTTAAAATATTTCCATTAAGAAATACACAATTGCTAAACAGGCCTAAAAAAACCAGCTCCAAAAAGATTACTAAAATGCTTCAGTAATTTTTCTTTTACCTCATTTTCATTTACCTTTTTTTGAGCCAATTCCACATTAAGAGACGTTACAGCTTTACCGCGAATACCACAGGGAATCATTAAATCGAAATAGCCTAAATTGGCATTGACATTTAGTGCAAAACCATGCATGGTTACCCAACGGCTGGCACGAACCCCCATGGCACAAATCTTTCGCGCAAACGGCGTGCCCACATCCAACCAAACACCAGTTTCTCCTGGGCTGCGCTCTGCTTTTAAGCCGTATTCTGCCAATGTCAAAATAATCATTTCTTCAAGAAAACGAAGGTATTTATGGATGTCGGTAAAAAAATTATCTAAATCCAAAATAGGATAGCCCACAATTTGCCCAGGCCCATGATAGGTAATATCGCCGCCCCTGTTTACTTTATAAAACGTGGCATTTTTAGCTTTTAATTGGGCTTCATCAACCAATAAGTTAGAGATATCTCCACTTTTCCCCAAAGTATAAACATGTGGATGCTCTACAAACAAAAAATGGTTTTTAGTTGCTAAACTGGTGTTTTCTTTTCTGTTCTTAATTTTTGAAGCTACAATGTCTTGAAATAATCGCTCTTGGTAATCCCAAGTGTCTTTATAGTCTTTCAATCCTAAATCTTGTAGTTCTATTTGCTTGTTCATGAGAGTGCAAAATTACATTTTTTATCGCGCAAAGGTGCAAAGGCGCAAAGAAAACTGCGACTAAAAACTACCTTTCAGGATTATTCAAAATCACCAAAGCTGCAATCACGCCCGGCACCCAGCCACAAATCCATAATATAAATACAATTAATATAGAGCCGC
>CAXBNH010000323.1:0-3597 GCA_963976905.1 uncultured Algibacter sp. | reverse complement strand
CTGTACCATCAATGGCAGGGGTTTCTATTATAGTTGTAGATTGTGGCGTAGTGGTACAAATGTCTGCTCCTATGGAATATTCTACAACTATCTCATAATTTCCAGCAGCCAAACCAGTAAATACAGGTGCATCAACAAATGTTACGCCATTATCAATACTGTATCTTAAACTGTTTCCGTTGGCATTGGATACGTTTACACTTATTGTACCATTATCGCCAGCATTGGCACACAAAATATCGGTTTTATCGACTGTAAAACCTGGTGGAAGCATGGCTTCAACCGTTATAAAAGTTTCTGCTGAACAGTTATTGGAATCTACCACCGTAATGTTATAAACTCCCGAAGTTGTAACAGCAATCTCTGGTTCTGTCTGAAAAATAGTATTACTATTTACAAAATAGTAGTAAGGTGGCGTTCCTCCTACAGGATATACGGTTATCTCCCCTTCGGTACAAGTCAATGGTTTTGTAAGTGCCGAAGTTGCCGTTAATAAAGGAGGTTCAATAATTTCGATATCGCCTGTATAAGTACAACCATCTTCCGTAGAAATAGTTACAGAATAAGATCCTGGATTTAAGTTATTAAAAGTATAATCACTTTCCACAATGGGCCCCACACTATTTATCAAATTACCTCCTTGTGAAATAGAATAGAAGTATTGCGGACGCACATCACTAGCAGCTAATTTCACGCTTCCTTTTTCACCATTACAAAACGGCTGCGTTATTACTGATGCCACAGTAAAATCACGCTGTCTTACTTGTACATCTGGCACAGTGAAAATACAAGGGTTTGGTGTTACCCCAACTTGCCTGATATAAATGGTATAAATATTTGGAGTGGCGATGGAAAACACATTGCTTGCTTGGTAATTTACATTATCAATACTATACTCATAACCACTTGGTACACCACCAACCGTTATTTCGCCAGGTGTTGTACAAATAATATCTTTTGAAGTCACCGTAGGCACTAATAAATTAGTATATACATTGAAATAAAATTGATTGAAACAACCACCTGTATAATTTAAGGTCAGTCTATATTGACCTGAGGTATCCACTAAAAAATCAGCTCCCGTATTCACTTGATTCCAAGTACAAGCTGTATCTTCATTAGCACAATCTTCATTCACTACTGCGCTACAACTGGTTTCGTCCAGTTTTTCCCATATTATGGATGATGTATCAGAAATACCCGTTTGAATCAATCTTG
Organism: uncultured Algibacter sp.; assembly: GCA_963976905.1. GTDB lineage: Bacteria > Bacteroidota > Bacteroidia > Flavobacteriales > Flavobacteriaceae > Pseudalgibacter. Next base: position 2,379 of record CAXBNH010000323.1, on the reverse strand, counting down.
AATCATTCGCGCCACATAAAAAGAAGTTGGGCAATTTTTTTCCATCATTTGGGCACGTTACTACCTGATCTGCAAACGGAATCACAGGGTTTGTAACACCAGCCCCAAAGGTAACCACTTCAAAAGTTTGCTCTGTGGATTGGCAAGGTGCTATAGCTGTATTTTTAACGTAATAGGTACCCGTTTCTGTAACTGTAATAGATTGTGTAGTACCTATTACTGGTGTTCCAGTTGGACTTTTAGACCATGAATATTCATCATATCCACCGCCAGAAGTTAAAACCGTACTAGCGCCGCACAATATCACTTCTTCTTCAAAAACACAATTTAAATCTGCCAAAAAATTGGTGGCTGCAGGCGTTATCAAACAGCCTGTATTGGTACTATAACTTGGGTCGTCTGAAATGGCAAACGTGGCGTTTATAGTACCATTATAAGTAACAAAAGCCTGATTGCTGATTACATTGTCACAAGCGTCATTTAGCAAGCTACAGGTTGCCACCACAGTCACTTTAAATCGGATTTCCTGCACGGGGTCATTTTCTTCTACAACAGAATCATCAACCCTAAAAATAAGTTCCCTAGTTGCAGGATTATAACTTTGTACCGTAACACCCGGAGGCAATAAACCCATATCTGCTGGATAATTAAACACAATATTTGTAGGAAGCACATCCCTAATTATTAAGTTCTTGGCATCATCGTTTCCCGTATTCTGAAAACCAATCACATAATTTAATTCGTCACCAAGATTGACTATCTGGTTACTGATATCATTCCCCAGAACATCTTCAACTATTTTGGTTAGCGTTATTTTTGGCTCAATGGTCTCTACGGAAAAAGATGCCACAAAAGCACCGTAACCATCACTATTGGTCGTTAATTTTAAATCGCCCGCAGTCGCATCATTTGGTAAAACCGAATTGAGAGGATTTGGTATTTTGACATTATTGATATCCAAACCTAACGTGTTTAAACTAGAAGGATTTCTATTGGTGGCGTGCACACCGTTTATAGTAATGGTAGAATTAAAAAAATTATTAGATTGATTTATAGCATCACTTAAAACGGTAAAAGTTGGCAATGTGCTTGCTTTAAATTGAAAAGAGTCGCCACCAAGACCTATATCGCCTTCCAAAGCAGCAACACCAATGTTTGCATTAACAGGTAGTGGTGCTGGCAATGTTTGAAATCCAGAAATAGGAATAGGAAGCTCCGCTCCATCTTTCACACCTGCATAGCCATCAAAAAGCGTTATGAACTTACTTGGCAATAAAGGGCTTTCATATACTACAACCAGAGTCCACCCAGCGGAGCAACCGCCTTTTCTAAAACCTCTTGTTGCTCTTAAATTGGCAACAGTATATTCTCCATCCGCTTCAGCTAAACCTTGCAACAAACCTGTAACATTTTTGTAACAGATGATTGGAGAATCCTTGAATGAATTGGTAATATCTGAATAATCATAGCCATCAAAAATAATATCATCCTCATCACCTACAGGGTCTGGGTTATTATCCGCCACCAAATCCATAAATCCGCCTGTGGGCAATTTGAACTTTATTTGGTTCCAATCATTTAACCTTAGGGTTCCACTAGTTTCACTACTTGCATCATTTGCAATTTCATTGGGATATACAGAGGCCCAATACAAACCAGCATATAAAATTTTCTTACAAGAATTGTCTGTAAACAATTCAGCACTACTAGAACTAAAAATGGAAGGGTCACCACCACTTGCCACATTTACATAAGCCCCTTCATGATTGTTATTGATTTCAGTACCATTGTACGGAAGTGGCAAATCCTTTGCGGTAATTATATTATTACCTATTAGCAGGATATCGCCTTTTACTTTAATGCTTCCACCGGGCAATCTGGGTGTAAATGGCGCTGCTACTTGTGAAAAAGCCGCTGTACCACTTAATATTATAAGAAATAGCATGATTTTATAAACGGCTTCTCTAGGCTGAAAACAATGGTTTTCTTTCAGCGTTGAAAAAATCAAACGGTTTAATCTCCTTATGATCAAAAAGAAAACATTCAAAACTTCAACAAAGCGATTTAGTAAAATAAATAAAACGGAAGGTTTCAATTTTAAAAAAGTAGTTTTTTTCATAGTGACTATATTTAGTATTTCTCTTCTACTTGGGGCTTTCAAAAAGAAAAATTACCTGATATATGCATTTAAAAAAATAATTGTTGTAAGTATAATTATATATTTTTTACACTTCGTCTAATTTTAATGTTTTTAAACGCATAAATATCGTTAATTTATTTATAACTATGAAAATAGACACAATATTTTATACGGTTTAGCGTTATTCACGACCGTTCATCTAAAATTTTATATTTTTTTTGTAAAATTTTAAATACAAA
>CAXBNH010000322.1:0-3627 GCA_963976905.1 uncultured Algibacter sp. | reverse complement strand
GACCTAAATCCAGTTGCCAAATTGACTCTTGCTGTTACGCTTTTTGCAATATCGGTTTTTAGTCCAGCGGCACCATTAAAGCTGTTGAAATTCTTATTGAAACCAGAAACCACATTAATGTTTCTGTTGTCATACCGCATGCCCAATTGCACATCGGCTTTTTCAAAATGGATGTGCGATGTGGCCAATATACCAACATCATTGGTGGTGGCATTGGGTATCAATTGTTCTTCGCCGTAATTGGTGTTTGTTTGGTGCATGCCTTGAACGCCGATTATGATTTCAAACTTTCCAATATCTGGTAAATGATATTTAGTGTCATAATTAAAGGTTTGAAGTTTCATTTGCAACGCGGCTTCTAAAACTTCGTTTTCTTCATCATGGTCTGCTTCCTCGGATTCGTCGTTATCATGATGATGTTCTTCAAACTCTTTTCTATCATTATAAATATATCCTAAGTTTATATCCAATTTTGAGGTATCGAAAAATAAAGTGGATTCTGAACTGAAAATATGATTGGTAATCTCTTGAAACGGGAGCATGGGTGTTTTGCTTTTCGATTGTGCACCAACTTCCTCGGGGATTCCTAATTTTGAAGCATTCACATTATACCTGAATTCACTTTTGAAATTCGTTTTTTGATACCCGATGCCTGCTTTAAAATCCTGTTCCTTAAAACGGGTGTTGGTAACACGATAGTCTTTTGTTTTATAATCTGAATGAGCTGCAACACTTCCCCTGAATAAGAATTTAAAAGTATCATCAGATTTTTTTATACCAGCCGTTGTAGAAAACCCTTTGGTATTACTGAAATAATTGGTGCCAATATCGCCTGAAGATGAATTGTTCTGAGCAAATTTTTCTGGATTGATATATAGTACACCGCCAAGCGCATCGCTACCATAGAGTAGGGAAGCGGGGCCTTTAATGACTTCAACACTTTCCACGCCAGCATCATTTAAACCCAGGCCGTGCTCGTCCCCAAATTGTTGGTTTTCCAGCCGAACGCCTTGGGCATATACCAAAACCCGATTGGAACTCAAGCCACGAATCACCGGTTTTCCAATACCAACACCCGTTGTAATGCTTTCAACACCTGCAATGTTTCCAATGCCATCTGCCAGCGTTAAAGCACCGTTGGCTTTTAAGGTTTTAATGCTTTCCCGTTCTACCTTCATGACATTATCACGCTGCAATTTGTGAAATGGCGTGGAGATGATAATGTCTTTCATTTCTATAGCTGAAGGGTTCAATGCCACGTTAAGATTTTCAGAAAGTGGTATGGTAACGCTCATGGATTTGGTTTCGTAACCTATGATTGAAAACAGGATTTCGTAATTTCCGTTAGGAATATCATTCAATGAAAAATGCCCATTTTGGTCTGAAACCGTGCCTTTTTCAAGTTTAGGTACATACACGTTTGCATAAGCAATGCCCGTTTTGGTGTTGCTATCTGTAATGGTGCCTTGTGTTATATTTTGTGAATATATAGGTGCGATGGCCAATAAAAGCATCGCCTTTAAAAATAAATGCATAAATACATGTGTTTTTTGATTTCCGTGAATCCCGATAACAATCGGGAGGAAATCGATTAGTTTAATATTTTGTTTGTGCCGGAAATCTTATTTCTGACGCCTATTTTAATGCTATTAAACTAATGCTGGCGGACCGCGAAGTAAATAATGAAGTTGTTGGTATTTATTTAAAAAGAAGTAATAGGATATGATTTCAGCATGCGCTGCCTTCGGAATAAAAAAATCATAGTTTTGGAAAACTAGCGGGGTGTGGTTGTTTAATTTGAACTTGTAAAAGTTACAATCAAAATCAATCTGGTGGAAATGTGTGGTGGAATTATCTTGGCAAACTTTATGGTTGTGGTGCGTAAAAACATGTGCAAATTTAACGGCGACAGGCGCCAGTACAATAAGTGCCAAGCTCAGCGCAATGGTTTTAAAAATGATATGTGTTTTACTTGAGTTCACTAATCTAAAAACTTTTTAAAGCCAATTCTGCGGAGCATTTTCTTTTCAAAATCCCAGAAAAACCTGTATTGCCCAAAAACCCAACCGATGCAAACCAGTAAGATTTGGTAAAAAATAAACCCGATAAATATATATAAAAACCAATAAGCAAAAGTGGGCAAGTTTTCTTTATTGATGCCCGCTAATTTTATCAACGGCCTGCTTACAAAAACAGACGACGTTCCTGTTATGGCAAATATCAGAAAGATGCTAATGAGTTCCCATCTGTAATTCACGTCCCATTTTTTTTCCAATTTACTGAAAATAAATAGCGTAAGTTTCCATAAAATGAAAAAAATGACAGTACTCAGCATTATCGTGAAAACAAAATGAAAATTTTTAAGAAACAAATCAGCTAATTTATAAGAAGAATAAATCAAACCAATAATCCCTAAAAAAGGAAACAAAAGTTGCCAATTATGTTTGATTTCCCAGATTTCTTTGAATTTTTTCACTAGCACGGTTTGCCTGCAAAAATAGCGAAAAGAGAATTAAATTCTAGGCAGAAATGCACCTAATCTTTGTTTGTAATGTAACTGGAAGTAAATGAAATAGTTATATAGCTTGTAATTGACCTCGTAGCCATAATCGATATTTGGGCTGTAATCTATTCGTAGTTCATATAAATTAGGGTTGTAGCGTTGTGGTTGTAGCACACGTTGGTTCCATTCCACAACATATTGATAATTCTTGTTTTCCATATATTGTTGTGAATAAAAACCTTCAGGCCTTGCGGTGCTTGCCAACCAAAAATTAAACCCAGGTTCAATAATGATGATTTCATATTCCAAATCTTCATTGGCGATTTTTACGGTATCGCTTTCTTTTATGTTTTCCAAACGTTCATCTTTTTTTGAAGCCGTCGATTTGGAAGTGTTGCAATTAAAAAGAAATACAGAAATAAGTACGATGTAAATAAAGGTTTTCATAGCTTTTTGTTTATTTATTCAATCAAAAGTATATCATCATATTTTGAATGGAAAGTACTTTTGAGTAAACGAACCTTTTCAATGAGTAAAAAAGTTATATTCGTTTGAATTTACAAAAAAGATTCCTAAATAATTGTTTTTGAGATGCTTTAACAAAAAAATAGCATCAAACAATTATGCTTGATGCTATGATAATATTTTATTATAAAGGATTATTTACCTCCAAACAAACCACCTAAAAGTCCGCCAAGGCCATCTTTCTTTTTGTTGCCGCCCAAAACCATGCCTGCTACATCGTCAATAACGCTACCATCGCCATCGGCATCCAATATGGATTCTAAAAAGTTTTGTTCTTGTTGTGGTGAATTTCCTTTAAGCAAACCGCCCAATAAACCATCTATACCACTGGGGCTGCTTACGTTTTGCTGTTTGGCTTGGTTGCCTAAAACACCCATTAAAATAGGAGCTGCTACTTTTAATATTTGTGCGACAGAACCTGCATCCATTCCAGATTTTTGACTTAAAGCATTTTCAACATGTTGTTGCTTTCCGCCTAAAACGTGGCCTAATATTTTTCCGCCATCATCTAGAACATCAGCATCTACGCCACCACCAAATAAACCTCCTAAATTATCAAGAATGCCACCGCTGTGCTTACTGTTCAACGCATTCATTAA
>CAXBNH010000321.1:0-3635 GCA_963976905.1 uncultured Algibacter sp. | reverse complement strand
CGTGGAAATTTCCAATAGGAAAATCCCGATTGGACGTAATTATACCAAACAAGCCAAAGAACGTATTTTTAATATTGAAGATGATACTGAAAATTAATTATTCCTAACTAAAACATTTTAACAAACATGTCTAATAACCAACGTATTTCCGCACCATCTAACAACACGTTAGTTCCCATTCTTATCATAGCAGGGTTATTTTTTATTTTCGGGTTTGTCACATGGATAAACGGCGCGCTCATTCCATTTATGAAAACCATCAATGAACTGACCGATGCACAATCTTATTTAGTAGCGTCTGCTTCCTATGTCTCGTTTGTGGTTATGGCATTGCCCGCATCGTTTATTATCAATAAGATTGGTTACAAAAAAGGCATGTCATTAGGTTTGATAATCATGGCCATTGGGGCTTTGGTTTTTATTCCAGCCGCCGAAGCCAGAACGTATTGGATGTTCTTAACGGCCATTTTTATCCAAGGTGCCGGTATGACTTTATTGCAAACCGCATCAAACCCCTACATAACCATTTTAGGGCCTATCGATAGTGCCGCAAAGCGTATTGCCATTATGGGCATTGCCAACAAAGTAGCGGGTGCTTTGGGTTCTGTGATATTTGGTACTATTTTATTATCTGGAATCGATGAGATTAAAGAAAAGCTGAATGTTGTATCAGATTCTAAAAAATCAGATTTGTTAAATACCATGGCAGATAGCGTTGTAATACCATACATTGCCATGGCCGTAGTGCTATTTTTATTAGGGATTTTAATAAGAAAAGCACCATTGCCACATGTGGAAGCGCAACCTGTTGAGGTTTCTGAAACAGGCCAAAAAGCAAAATCGAGCATCTTTCAATTTCCGCATTTATGGTTGGGGGTTTTGGCTTTGTTCGTATATGTGGGCGTTGAGGTAATTGCGGGTGACACCATCATTTCTTATGGTATTTCATTGGATATTCCTGTGGAGCAAGCTAAATTTTTTACCTTATATACTTTAATGGCGATGGTGGCGACCTATGCTCTGGGCGTATTTTTAATTCCTAAATATATCAGTCAGGCGTTTGCCTTAAAGGCGAGTGCTGTTTTGGGCATTATATTATCGTTTTGTATTGTGTTTACAAGCGGGTTTGCCTCGGTGCTTTTTGTGGCGGCTTTAGGTATTGCCAATGCTTTGGTTTGGCCAGCTATTTGGCCGTTGGCGTTAACAGGTTTGGGCGAGTTTACCAAAACAGCTTCAGCATTGCTGATTATGGCCATTTCTGGAGGAGCTATCATTCCGCCGTTGTATGGTGCTTTGGTAGATACCAAGAAGGCAGATTTAATTTCAAATGGGATTGATCAAGTTGCTGCAACAGCAGAAGCAGCGTCTTTTGGTTACTGGATTTTATTGCCTTGTTATCTCATCATTCTTTATTATGCATTTTTTGGACATAAAGTAGGGCTTAAGAAAGGGTAATTAGAACTTATAAATTTTGAAAAAATAAATGAATCCAAAAAAACGCATAGCATCTGTCGATATTTTAAGAGGGTTTACCATCGTTGCCATGATTTTGGTAAACACGCCTGGCGATTGGGGCAACATATATGCACCTTTATTGCACGCCGAGTGGCACGGACTGACACCAACCGATTTGATATTTCCGTTCTTTTTGTTCATTGTAGGCATCTCCATTTATTTTGCGTATAAAAACAAGCCGAAATCCAAATCAACCCACAAAAAAATAGTCATCAGAAGTTTAAAACTTATAGGTTTAGGGTTGTTCCTCAATTGGTTTGTGCCTTTTGCACCATTTTTATCTGATTTTGAAACCTTACGATTCCCAGGCGTATTGCAAAGAATAGGCATTGTATTTTTAATCTCCGCGCTATTATATCTTCATTATAATTGGAAAATTTTGCTTGGTATTTCAATTTTTATATTAATTGGCTATGGATTGTTTTTAGGTCTAGTGCCTTTACCAAATGGGATGGCACCAACCTTTGATAGAGTTCCAAACAATTGGGCGAATTATATAGATTTGCATATTTTGGGAAAACACATGTGGCAACCCGATTATGACCCCGAAGGTATCATAAGTACATTTCCAGCAATTGTTACTTGCCTTTCAGGAATATTGATTGGAAAGCTTTTAGACGGATTAACCCAAATAAAGTTTTTGTTTTTTGCAGCGTTTGCTTTGTTAGTCTCAGGGTATTTGTCCAGTATGTTTTTCCCAATAAATAAAGCCATTTGGAGCAGCAGTTTTGTTTTGGTAACAAGCGGATGGGGCACTTTTATTCTTGGGGTTATTTATTATCTAAAGGATATAAAACAATACCAATTCGGAACGGTTTTTAAATATGTGGGCATGAACGCCATAACCATTTATTTTCTATCTAGTTTGATATCCAAATCGATGTATCTAATAAAAATTAATGGAGATAGCAACCTTCATTCGTGGCTTTACGAAACCATTTTCACTCATGGATTTTTAAATCTTAAATTTTCTTCATTACTTTACGCCCTTGTTGTAGTTTGCTGTTATGTAGCATTAGGGTATTACATGTACAAACGGAAACTCTTCATTAAGGTTTGATTTAAAATAAAGGCTCCATAGTTCAAGGGATAGAACAAAAGTTTCCTAAACTTTAGATCCAGGTTCGAATCCTGGTGGAGTCACAATTTTTATTTTATTGAATGCTCGATTTTGCCGCTTCAACTATCTTTTTGGAATTTCCTATAAAAATAGTGCCTTCATTTATGATAACAGGTCTGCTCAAAAACGTGTAATGCTCTAAAATGTAATGTTTATAATCACGCTCGGTCAAGTCTTGATTTTTCAAATCCATCTCTTTGTAAAGTTTCGCCCGCTTGCTAAAAAGGGCTTCGTAGCTGCCCGCCATATTTTTCATGTGTTCTAGTTGCTTCACGGTTATTGCTTCGGTTTTAATGTCCTGCAAAACAAATTCTGAAGATAAATCGAGTGCTTTTAAAATGCGAATGCAGGTACTGCAAGTTTTTAGATAATATACTTTTTTCATGTTGTTGATGGTTTCTAAAAAACAAATTAAAACTATATTTATCAAAAAATTAAATAATATGGATTTTACATTTCAAATTTTAAACAATACCAGAGCTATTTTCAACAAAATAATCGATGCTAATTCTTTAGCGGAATTGAATAGAATACCAAAAGGGTTCAATAATAACATTATTTGGAACATCGGGCATATTGTGGTAACAGAGCAATTGTTGGCGTATAAATTATCTGGTTTACAACCGATGATTTCAGAGGAACTTATCAATAAATACAGAAAAGACAGCAAGCCAAATGGGGACGTAACCCAAGAAGATGTAAACCAGATACAAGCATTGTTATTTTCAACAATAAAAAGAACACAGGAAGATTATAACAATGGCGTTTTCAAAACCTATAACACGTACACCGTATCTACAACGGGTAACACTTTAACTAATGTTGAGGAGGCTTTGAAGTTTGTGTTGGTTCATGAAGGCATTCACTACGGGTATGTTTTGGCACTTTTAAAGGCTATTAAAAACTAAATAAGAACCCGCTTCTTCATACGGAATGGTAAATTGAATGATGCCTGTGCTGTACGGCGCAATTTCGTAAGCGTTGTAAAGTAACACAAAGC
>CAXBNH010000320.1:0-3639 GCA_963976905.1 uncultured Algibacter sp. | reverse complement strand
CTTCTTTTTCAATTAGAATTGATTGTGGCAAAAATATTCTTGCCAAATTTTGGAGGGAGTTACATGGTTTGGGGGGCTTGTGTTGTTTTTTTTCAAGCCATATTGCTATTGGGCTATTTTTTGGTATGGAAGGTTTTTGTGAAATTGGGGATAAAAATGGTGCAAATGTTCTATTTGTCCATTCTTATACTTAGTTTGATTGCATTTCCTTTAACAAAAATTGACCTCCTTTTTGAAGCATTTAAAAGCAGTAATCTGGTATTTAATGTTTTTTTAAAATTGACCATTACCATTGGCATTGTATTTTTAGCCTTGTCTATGACTAGCGTTTTATGTCAATATTGGGCAAGTGGGATAAAAAATAATAAAGCTAATGTTTATAATCTTTTTGCTATTTCTAATGTAGGGTCGTTTGCTGGTTTGATCAGTTACCCCTTTTTTATAGAGCCTAACTTAGGGCTTATTGAGCAGCAAAATATTTGGGCCTTAGTTTTTTACGGATTCATAATACTTTATATAATCTCATTACTGGTATTGAATATCCCTAAAATAAAAAGACCGGCTATTGCCGTTCAAGCTACCGAAGGCACACCGTTTAAGCTCATTGTAAAATGGCTGTTATTTAGTGCTGGGGGCGTGGTTTCATTTTTGGCAATCAATAATATCATGACCACCCAAATAGCACCCATGCCATTAATTTGGATGATGCCATTGGCTATTTATCTTTTGTCATTTGTCATCGCATTTTCAGGCAAGTTTAAATCATTGGTTATTTCAAAGCATTTGGGAATTATAATTTCAGTTGCTTTGGTTTATTATTTTTTAAGTATTGTCAATTCATTTACGTTAATAGTTGATGCGATATTCTATCTATCACTTTTATTGGTTCTAACCGTTTTTTTTCATTCCAAATTATTTGAAAGCAAACCAGAGCCACTAAAATTGGGCGAATTTTATAGTTATTTAGGATTAGGGAGTTTAATGGGAAGTCTTATTGTAACTTGGGTTTTTCCAATCATAACCAATAATTATTTTGAATACTTTTTTGCGCTGATTCTTGTGTCCCTGTCGATGTTTGAATCAATGACCATTGAAAAGCGCATCGCAAATTATTTTTGGCCTATTTTAATAGTAATGACTTTTTTTGCAGTTCCAAAATGGTTTCATTCAACAATCATTTTGGTAGGGTTGGTGCTTGCTGTCGTTTTGGTATTCGTATTTTTAAAATTAAAAAACAACCATTTCCATTTGCTGATGGTGGTGGTAATGATTGGTTTTTGTTCGTCTTGGATTGAAACGTCATGGGAAAACAAGAATTATGTTTTAAAACACAGGAATTTCTATGGCATATCGAAAGTATATGATACGCCAACTGCTAGGTTTTTAGAAAATGGGGGTACCATTCATGGCGGACAAATTCTTCAAGATAAAACAGGAAAAATACCTTTGGTGTATTATCATCCAGCATCGCCATCTGCGGAAATTATCAAAAATTTTAATGGATTGAAAAATATGGCCATTGTAGGATTGGGTTCAGGGGCATTGGCAACGTATTGTTCAGAGGATCAAGAGCTTGATTTTTATGAGTTGGATTCATACAATGAAACGATTGCAAGAAAATATTTTCCATTCATTAAAAATGCCAAAGGATCGGTTCAAATTATATTTGGAGATGCAAGGCAACGAATGCAAAAATTGGAAAAAAAGTATGATTTGATAATTGTAGATGCTTTTAATGGCGATACGGTACCAACGCACCTTTTGACGGCAGAGGCAATAAAAATGTATGAAGATTTATTGACTGAAAATGGGGTGCTTTTAATGCATCTTACAAATAGGTATGTTAACTTGAAACAGGTATTTGTAAATACCGTGAATATGAAAAGCAGGACGTGTTACTACAAACTGGATGATAAATCTGGTAGTAAAGCTTTCCGAAGCGAGTGGATGGGCCTTATTAAAAAAGGAAGTACTGGGTTTGATTTTGAAAAATATGGTTGGGCAGTAGTTAGCGATAACCGTTCGCATCCTGCCAAAGCATGGACAGATTCATATAACTATTTGTTGCCATATATTGAAATCAAAAACCTGTTTAAGCGCTAAATAATTCTTTCACTTGTCCTGAATAAAGGTTACATAATTCTAAACATTATGTATAAAAATCGCAAAGTAATTAAATTGATAAGCTTACTTTTTATTAGGAAATGCTTTCAATAAAGCTTCGGCTTCCTCTCGTGTTATGAGCAAAGCACTGCCATGCCTAGCTCCGGAAGGGAAGCTAACGTCTTTCTCAATATTCCAATGTGTCAAATCCGATGATTTTGAAACGCCAAAACGATCCGTCATGCAATAATCATATAGTAATAACCATCCTCCTGGATTAAGAGGGTCTTTCATAATGCTTGGGCCTTCTGTAATTACAGGAGCGATTTGTCCATCATTCAAATGTCCTTCAATTATTTGATACGGTCCCTCTATGTTTTTAGATGTTGCTACACGAATGGCTCGTCTCTCACCGGTTTTTTCTCCAAATTCTTCTTCTTTATGAAAAAGATAATAAGTCCCTTCATGCTCAAATAATGTTCCGTCTATCACAGAATATGGTGGTTCAAAAAGTATTTTTGCTGGAGAAAAAGTTTTCCAGTCCTTGGTTTTGCAATACCAAAGTCTGCTTTCTTTCCATCCTGCATCTTGAAACGATGATGACCAAAATAGTATATATTCTTCTTTTTTCTCATCAAAAAACCACTCAGGGGCCCAGATGTTCCTGGCCAATATTTTTCCAGTTTCATCTTTGACATCTTTCATCAAAGGCAGGAATTTTTCAACTGGCCAGTTAATTAAATCCTTTGAGGTTGCATACAAACAACTTGGCCCTACTTTTTTTGGATCATTGGTTTTTCCTCCTCCGGTAGCCAACAAACGCCAAAGCCCGTCAGGACCTCTTTGTAAGTTTGGATCCCTTAAAAAATGATCCCATATAGGTTCATTATTGTTTAACGGCGTCCAGTGACGACCATCTGTTGACAATGCAATATGTAATTTTGCACTGAGCATGGGGTTTGGTAAAGGGACCTCAATTATTTTACCCTCAGCATTAATCTCTATCCGAGTTGGATAACGTTGACGGAAATAGGTGAGCATCCATATGTCCTTGTCGTTTTCAATTTTAAATTGTTTTGCAGTCTCGGATTCTATTTTAGATTCATTCGTTTGTGAGGAAATCACAAACGAATGAACGATTAAAAAAATTAAAAATAGTCGCTTTTTTATCATAAAACGTTAAATAAAAAAATTAAAAATTATCCTAAAAAGTGTATAAGTTACACTTTGAGGTAGGTTGATGGCTAATTCAAATATAACTAAAAATGATATAGAATTATGCTTAATTTTTAATGCTTCCCGTAATGGAATCGTTTATGGCATAAAGTCTAATTTTCAAATAGTCATACCTTCTAATATTTGCTTTGATTGTAACCACTTTAATTTGTGGTATTCCATTTTGTTATAGCCCGACCCTAATGGCATAATCATTCCACATAGCCGCCAGTTTTTCTACTTTTTCTGGATATTGCTCGGCAAGGTCTTTTGTTTCGCTTTTGTCTTCTTTTAAGTTGTATAATTCCCATTTTATTTCAT
>CAXBNH010000319.1:0-3657 GCA_963976905.1 uncultured Algibacter sp. | reverse complement strand
ATGTTTTGCGAAAGGCAATGGGTAAAAAGCAAATTGCGGTACTTGATAAAATGAAACCCAAATTTGTAGAACAGGCGAGCGCCAAAGGCCACGACGCCAAAGTTTTGGAAAAAGTCTGGAAAGATTGGGAAGCCTTTGCCAGTTATGCATTTAACAAGTCGCATTCCACGTGTTACGCATGGATTGCCTATCAAACAGCCTATTTAAAAGCACATTACCCTGCCGAATATATGGCCGCAGTGCTCTCCAATAACATGAACGACATCAAGCAGGTTACCTTTTTTATGGAAGAATGTAAGCGCATGAAATTGCCGGTGCTTGGTCCTGATGTAAACGAATCGTTTTATAAATTTTCTGTAAACAAAGACAATGCTGTGCGTTTCGGGATGGGTGCCATTAAAGGTGTTGGCCATGGTGCCGTGATGACTATTGTGGATAATAGAAAAGAAGACGGCCATTATAAATCCATTTTCGATTTCGCAAAGCGCATTGATTTGCGGGCAGCCAACAAAAAAGCCTTTGAAAACCTAGCTTTAGCAGGTGGTTTTGACGGTCTGGGCGACACCCACCGCGCTCAATATTTTCATGATGATGGCGATGGTATTACCTTTTTGGAAAAAGCTATAAAATACGGCGCAAAACACCAAGAAAATGAAAATTCGGCACAAGTGAGCTTGTTTGGTGAGGCAAGCGATGTTCAAATAGAAGAGCCCCAAGTACCACCTTGTGACGAATGGGGCACGATGGAAAAATTGAGTAAAGAACGTGAAGTGGTGGGGATTTATATTTCTGGACATCCGTTGGATGATTTCAGAATAGAAATGAAAACCTTTTGCAACGGCACCGTTGGCATGTTTGCAGATCTGGCGCCTTATGTAAACCGAGAACTTGTTTTTGGTGGCGTAGTAACCGATGTACAACACCGTGTAAGCAAGCAGGGCAAAGGCTGGGCAATGTTTACCATTGAAGATTACACCGATAGTTTTGAGTTCCGCATTTTTGGAGAGGAGTATTTAAAATTCCGTCATTTTTTAATGAAGAACAACTTTGTGTTTGTAAAAACCTTTGTGCGTGAAGGTTGGGTGAATAAAGATACTGGCAAGAAAAGCGACCCCAGATTGCAATTTAATAATTTTCAATTACTGCACGATGTGATGGAAAATTATGCCAAAAAACTATCCATTCAATTGGATATTAAAAATTTAAGCGACCAGAAAATCATCGCCTTAAAAGAATTGATACATATGCATCCCGGAAACCAAATACTTAATTTTTTGGTTTATGATACCAAAGAAAAAATAAAACTAACGATGCCCAGTAGAAAACAGAAAATAAAAGTGTGTCAGGAACTTATTAGCGAATTGGAAGCGCAGGATGTTCGGTTTAAGTTGAATTAGAATTTCTAATTATGCTAATTTACTATTCTAAATAGCCAAGTTGATGTTAATTTTTCAGTTAAAAAAACCATAATAGTACCAAACAATATGAATATAAATAAAACAAATTGTTACCTTGTAAGCATTAGTGATTTTTTTGACTAATTTTGCGTATATAAACAAAGTAGAACATATTTAAAAAGAATATTATGGCATTAGAGATAACAGATGCAACGTTTGAGGAAACGGTTTTAAAGAGTGATAAACCAGTATTGGTAGATTTTTGGGCAGCTTGGTGTGGGCCATGTAGAATGGTGGGGCCAATCATTGAACAGATTAGCGACGAATACGAAGGTAAAGCGGTTGTTGGTAAGGTAGATGTAGATGCCAACCAAGAATTTGCTGCAAAATACGGTGTGCGAAACATCCCAACGGTTTTGGTTTTTCAAAACGGAGAAGTTGTAGGCCGTCAAGTAGGTGTAGCGCCTAGAAATGCCTATACAGATGCTATTGATGGTCTTTTATAAAAGATAAAACAAAAGAAAACTGAAAAGGTTTGCCGTTATGGTAAACCTTTTTTTATTTTAGATGAAAAATTTAGACGTATTAATTATGAGTAAACAAATAAAAGTACAAGATGCTATTGATAGCAAATTGATTGAAGCGCGTAAAGTGTTTTTATGGGGCCAGGTAGATGATAAATCAGCAAAACATGTGATAGATAGACTGTTATATTTAGATGCTTTGGAAACTAAAGACATCCATTTGTATATTAACAGTCCGGGAGGATATGTAACCTCTGGTTTTGCTATTTATGATTGTATGAAATCTTTAAAAAGTGATGTTTCTACGATCTGTACGGGTTTTGCGGCATCCATGGGATCCATTATTTTATCGGCAGGCGAAAAAGGAAAACGCTTTATCCAGCCACATGCTCGAGTGATGATTCACCAACCTAGTGGTGGTGCACGCGGACAAGCAAGTGATATTGAGATTACAGCCAAAGAAATTGTGATTACCAAAGAATTGAGCGCAAAAATCTTAGCAGATAATTGCGGGCAAACCTTTGAAAAAGTGATGAAAGATTTTAATAGGGACCATTGGATGGGCGCAGAAGATTCTGTGGCCTATGGGATTGTGGATGAAATTGCAAAATAGTTATTGAGAGATTGAGTTCTTTGGCAATACGTTGAACGAGTCTCTATAACTAATAACTAAAAATTGAACTTACAAAACGAACTTAATAAAGCAGAAGGATTTAAAAACCTAGCGCTACTTGCAAAACAAGTGGTGGAAGGTTTTATCTCTGGTATGCATAAAAGTCCGTTTCATGGGTTTTCTGCCGAATTTGCAGAGCATAAAATTTATAATCAAGGTGAAAGCACGCGGCACATCGATTGGAAGTTGTTTGCAAAAACAGACAAACTCTATACAAAACGTTATGACGATGAAACCAATTTGCGTTGCCACATCATTTTAGATAACAGTAGCTCGATGCATTACCCAAAAATGGACACTTTCTCCATTGATACCTTGAATAAAATTGGTTTTTCGGTTTTAGCTTCGGCGGCTTTAATGCATCTTTTAAAAAAACAACGCGATGCTGTGGGATTGAGTATTTATAGCGATAACTACGACTATTATGCGCCAGAGAAGGGGAGTGAGCGCCACCACCAAATGTTATTGAACCATTTGAGTGGGGCGGTTGTTTCAAAACCTATAAACAAACAAACGGAAACCTATAAGTATTTGCATGAAATTGCAGAGAAAATCCATAGGCGTTCCATGATTTTTTTGTTTACAGATATGTTTCAAACTTCTGAAGATGACGCAAAACTGTTTGAGGCGTTGCGACATCTTAAATACAACAAGCACGAAGTTGTTTTGTTCCATGTGTTTGATAGAGCCAAAGAACTTGCGTTTGATTTTGATAATGCTCCAAAAAGGTTCATTGATGTTGAAACAGGCGAGTATATTAATCTATACGCAGATTCTGTAAAAGAAAATTACAATGCAGCTGTGGGCACTTATTTTAAAACATTACGTTTAAAATGTTCGCAATACAAGATAAAATATGTAGAGGCAGATATCAACAAAGATTTTAATAACATCCTCACAACCTATATGATAGAACGCCAAAATTTTGTGTGATGAAAATATTTTTAAAAAATGCAAAAAAAGATTTGAGATATAAAAAAAGGCGTGTATATTTGCAACCGCAATAAAGCAACGGTCTGGTAGTTCAGTTGGTTAGAATGTCGCCCTGTCACGGCGAAGGTCG
>CAXBNH010000318.1:0-3675 GCA_963976905.1 uncultured Algibacter sp. | reverse complement strand
ATCAAACGGTTAAAACGAATCAACTTGCTTTTTATTAATAGAACTCAGGTTATAACCAAAATGTAGCAGCTTAAATCTCGCAATTAATTGTCCAACTTTTTGTTGCAAGTCCAGATAAACGCTCTTTCTTTTACAAGTTCGTCGTGAGCTTCATAAATTCTATTTTTAACCTGGTCTAAATATCTGTTGAGTAATCGAGATTCTTGTTTGTTGCCTCTAGCTCTTCCTTTGTTAGAATCCCATTCAGAAAGAACTACTTTTCGTTGTAAGCTAATATTAGCACGCTTGCCATTAACAGTAATTCTGCCAAAAACTGAAACTTGATTATTCTTAATACGTGTGGCATTAACCCAAAACGAAAGGGTAAAGGTGGTTTGTGATTGCATAGTTGTCGTCTTTTAGTTAAACATTCATTCAAGACGAAAGTCAAATCAACTATTTCAATTACAGCATTTTAAGCATCCATTTGGTTCACACTTTTTGTGTTTTAAAACTGTGAACCGAATTGTGAACCAAATTAAACTATATTAATTCAATTCTTATGATAACCCAAAAACCATAAAACCTTGTAAATCATATGATTTACAAGGTTTTAGTTTCTATTGGTATTCATTTTAGTCGGGGTGGCAGGATTCGAACCTGCGACCTCCGCGTCCCAAACGCGGCGCGATAACCGGGCTACGCTACACCCCGAAGTGGTCATCAATACTTAAAAGCAATCTTTTTTACCTTATAAGCGAGTGCAAATATAATTTTTTTATACAATACCCAAACTTATATTTTGTTTAATTTTTACAAAAAGATACCTTTAGCGTTTTTTAAATTTCAGCGAATCTTTTTAACCGTTTCATTTCAAAATGACCAAAACTTTAATCACAGTCATCAAAAAAACAATATCCTTTAGTTGTTTCTTGATATTAAGCACCCAATCCACTTATAGTCAAAACATTATAAAAGGAAAAATTATGGATAGTGAAAACGGCATTCCTATTGGCAATGTTCAAATCACTAATCTAGAAAACAATAACACTACAACATCCAATGATTTAGGCGAATTTGAAGTTTCAGAAACTGGAACTTACCGAATAAAAAAAACAGGTTATAACGAAAAGGATTTTAAAATTGATACTTCTGAGTTCATCATCATCCAACTCAAAATAAATCCATCAGAACTCAATGAAATTATCGTTAGCTCAAACCACTTACCAATTCAACTAAGAAAAGCAGTTGCTACTATTGACATCGTTTCATCTGAAGCTATTGAAAGGGCAAACAACACCAATATTAACGCCACATTAAACCGGTTGCCAGGTGTTTTTATGCAATCTGGCTCGTTGAACACCAATAGAATTACCATCCGTGGTATTGGCTCAAGAAATTTATATGGCACTTCAAAAATCAGGGCTTATTTTCAAGATATTCCTTTAACGTCCGGCAGTGGCAGCACCAATATTGAAGATTTTGAGTTAGATGCCATAGCACGCATGGAAATTATAAAAGGAGCGGCTTCCAGCATTTATGGGGCTGGTTTGGGTGGCACCATTCACTTACAACCTAAAAACGCCTATTTGAACCAAACGAATTTAGAAAGCGAATTATCCATCGGGTCTTTTGGCTTGATGAAAGGCATTGTAAATATAAACCACGGCACAGACAAACACAGTTTCAGGGCTATTTATAGCAATACGCACAGCGATGGTTACAGGGAAAACAACAAATACGACAGACAAACTTTTACCATAAACTCCAATCATTTTTTAAGCGAAAAAGACCATTTGAGCTTTCTTGCCAGTTATGTGGATTTAAAGGCATTCATTCCCAGTTCCATCAATGAAAATGCTTTTATCAACAAACCCGAATCGGCTGCATTTATTTGGAAACAAGCCAAAGGCTACGAAGATTCCCAAAGAGGTATTTTCGGACTATCTTGGAACCATCAATACACAAATAACCTAAAACAGACCACCAGCGTGTTCTCCTCTTTTAAAAAGAGCTATGAGCCCAGACCTTTTGATATACTTTCAGAAAACACCTCGGCTATTGGTATTCGTAGCCGATTACTTGGCAGCAAAAAACTATTCAACAATGATTTAAATTGGACGGTTGGTGGCGAGTTTTTTAAAGACTCAAACAAATGGGGGAATTTTGACAACCTATATGAAGACTTCCCACCTGAAACAGGTAGTGTGGAAGGCAATCGGTTTTCTGATTTCAAGGAAAAACGCTCTTATTACAATATTTTCTTTGAGACCAATTATAGCCTTACAGAAAAAACCACGCTTTCGATTGGGCTAAATTTCAACGAAACCGCTTATGATTTAAAGGACAGATTTGTTGAAGCTGGCAATCCAGACCAATCTGGTACTTATAATTTCGGGAACAAACTATCGCCCAAGTTTGGTTTATCGCATCTTATTACAGAAAATTTCAGTCTGTATTCCAATGTGAGCCACGGGTTTTCGCCACCATCTCTTGAGGAAACCCTATTGCCAGGTGGATTAATCAACACAAATATAAAACCAGAAACGGGCTGGAATTTTGAAATAGGCACCAGAGCCTCTCTTATTGACAATAGATTGCAATTCAACATCGCTTTATACCGATTGGATATCAAAAATCTTTTGGTTGCCAGAAGAACAAACAACGACCAATTTGTTGGTGTAAACGCAGGAAAAACTCAACATGATGGTTTAGAACTCTCATTGAATTACCAAATTGTTAAAACCGAAAACATCAGCATTAAAAACTTCATTTCTTACACAAACAACAACTTTAAATTCAAGGAATTTATAGATGACACCAATAATTACTCTGGCAATAAACTAACTGGTGTGCCATCAGATATTTTTAATGCTGGTATAGATATCACAACCAAAATTGGCATTTACGGGCACCTTAATTTTCAACATGTGGGCAGCATGCCAATAACAGATAGCAACACGCTTTTTACTGATGATTATAACCTAACTAACATGAAAATGGGTTACAAAACAAATGTCTCAAAAAAATTGACTTTGAACGCCTTTTTAGGAATCGATAACATTTTTGATGAAGCCTATGCCTCTCAAATCCTGATTAACGCAACTGGATTTGGAGGAAGCGCCCCAAGGTTTTATTATCCCGGAAATCCTGTAAACTATTATACGGGCATTAATTTAAATTATAATTTTTAACGTAACTTTACGTTCGAAAAAAAATCATCAATTAAGTTCCATGTGACTATGGAACATCACAATTGAACCTTTAAAACAAAAATGAAAATGAAAAATTTAGCTTTTTTAATCACAATAATTACTTCTTTTGTAGCCTGTGCGCAACAAACAGAATCTTCTGTAAAAGCAGAAACGCCCGAAAACGTTCATTATATCACAGAAACCGTCGTGTCAGACATCAACATCCCTTGGGGCATGGTGCAATTGCCAGATGGCAGTATGCTGATAACAGAAAAAGCAGGAGCACTTATCCATTTTAAAAATGGAATTAAAACCAGTATTCAAGGCGTTCCAGAAATCTATGTACGTGGCCAAGGCGGGTTTTTGGATATTGAATTGCACCCTAATTATTCTGAAAACGGCTGGATATATTTTACGTATGCTTCCGAAGAAGGCGAAGGCGATGGTGGCAATACAGCCCTTATGCGAGCAAAACTAAACGGAAATACTTTAGTTGAAAAAG
>CAXBNH010000317.1:0-3720 GCA_963976905.1 uncultured Algibacter sp. | reverse complement strand
GGGCTGCATCGTACCCTTGCCCTTTTAGTTCATGATGAAACCACATCACGTATTTACCCGTCATTTTATTAAAGATAACCTTAGGTCTCTCAACAACACTGCCTTCAACAAGCATGGAAGTTGAATCTTTTTTCATGGGCAATGCAATGCCTTCATTTTTCCAATTGTACAAATCCTTAGAAGAATACACGCCTACGCCTACCCAAGATGGGTTTCCGCGTCCTCCAGCCACTTTGTGTTCTCCAAACCAATAATAGGTATTCCCTACAATGGTTATACCGCCACCATGTGCATTGATATGGGTGCCATCTGTATCTTCCCAAATGGCTCCTGGCTTAAAACTTGCATATTGTTTTTGGGCAAATAAAAAAGTAACCCCAAACAACAATACCATCAGTTGTAAAATATTTTTCGTGTCTCTATTTAAACTTATATCAAAATTCATTATTCTTATTTAAACGTTCATTTGGACTATATTTCCTTTTCTAAAAAACTTGATATTAATTTTCCTAACTTTTTATAGCCTTTGCTTGTATAATGTACGTCCGTTGAGCCTTTACCATACTTTTTATGAATAGCAACGGATTGCCCATAAATATCGTTTACTATGACTGAATGTTTTTTCATTATGGCTTTGGCAGCTTCATTGTATTTTAGCACATCATCTTGAAATCTGCCTGGCTCGTTTTCTGGAACATAGGTTGTTGTAACAAAAATCAATTTCGCATTGGTTTTCTTTTGAAGAATGGTTACAATGGAATCCAGATTCGATTTGTAGGTTTCAATGTCATAAGTTATTTTTCCATTGATTTTATCTCTATTCCCCTGAACTTTTGAATCGGGATGGCGGTAGCACAGATCCCATAAGCCCCAGTTAAACTGAATCACATCCCAATCTCCATCCCCTATCCATTTACTGATATTTTCCAAACCAGTTCCTGTGTGCTGTGCATTTCCCGGATTATGGCGTATTATGGCATCTTTCGAGAAATGCTTTTCCACAAATGGCGTATAGCCAATAGAAATAGAATCTCCAATAATCAATATTTTTGGCTTTTTAGTTCTAAAAGCAACCAATGAAAGCAGCACAATAAGACCTAAATAAACCTTGTTTTTAAACATATAAATTATTGTTGTTCAAATAATTAGTCAATAGGCAATATAGAATAAGAATAACTCATGTTTTTTGCCTTAATTTGGTATTTTTCCAATGGCCTGGCGCCCCAGCTGGTGTCTCCACCAACACCCATCTGCATATTATCTATATTGATATTGACCAAATCTCGGGTAACAATATCGGTGGTGTGGCGCTGTTTCTTGGTTTTACCAGCATCAAAATCTGAATTGTATTGGTGATGTGCGCTAAAACTCAATAACTTTGGTCCCAATACTTTGATGCCTTTTCCGTTTTCATTAGTGAATGTTACCCAACGTACATCTGTTTTATATCCATTTTCTTGCGGACGAACATATGCAAAATACAAATCTTTTACGTTGGCTCTATAAATCCCTACAAAAGCTGCGGTATTTCTATCTTGGTAGTTTTCTTGCGGCCCCCTACCGTACCAGTTTACTAAATTATAATCGTTTTTTAATATAAAGTTATTTCCAAAACGAGGCATGTTCGGCAAGCCTTCTTTAACATCAAAAAGTGAATTTGTAACTGTTAGTTGTCCTGAGGCATCTATTTTATAGTTAACCTTAATTTTTGCCATTTCATCTGGTAGTTGATACAGTACTTGAAGATATGCCGAAGAGTTTTTTAAATTCCTACTGCCATCTATAGCTTTCAAATCTGTAACTTTATTACCATCTTTTAATTGAATGGAAAGTAACGTTTGGTTATCGGTCGCTTTTTTCCAAGCCCCAAATTGTTTTGGCATGTTGAATCCAAAATCATTATCGGTGGTAGCTCTCCAGAAATTTGGCTGGATGCCTTGGATAAGGATGTTTCCATTACCGTAATCCAAAGCTGTTAATTTACCTGTTTCAACATCAAAACTAGCTTCAAAAGCATCGGATTTAAAAGTTAAGATATTAGCTTGTGATGATACAGCAATAACACCGTCAGTATTCTTTTTGAAAACAGGTGTAAATGTTCCTGCCAAAAATTCCTCTTTGGCCAAAGGATATCCTTTAGGCAACAGCGGTGATTCATTTTTAGTTGACGCCAATATTTGAAGCGCAAACTCACCTGAATTCAAATCTACCTTAGGCAAGTTAAGCGTTAATGTTTTTGTTGCTCCCGGCTCTAAATCAAATGCTTCAATATTGCCTGACCCTAACTGGTTTCCATCTTTAAAAAGTGCCCAAGTAAAATTGAAATTATTTAAGTTGGTAAAGAAATGCTCATTAATAACTGTCACTTGCCCCGTTTTAAAATTGGCATCCTTAAAGTGAATGTTTTGATACACTTTTTTCAATTCTTTCAATCCAGGGTGTGGCGAACGGTCTGCATTTACAATACCGTTTATGCAAAAATTGGCATCGTTCTGAATATTCTCTGCGCCAAAGTCGCCACCATAGCCCCAATAGGATTGTCCATCTTCGGTTTTGGCCAAAAGCCCTTGGTCAACCCAGTCCCAAATAAAGCCACCTTGCATCACATCATATTCACGAATAACATCCCAATAATCTTTAAAATTACCTAGACTGTTGCCCATAGCATGAGCGTACTCACATTGAATCAATGGCCGTTTTGGGTTGTTTTTGGCATACTTTATCATTTCTGGAATACGCATGTACATAGGTGCTTGAATATCTGTGTTTTCGTAATTTGTAGCACCTTCATATTGTACAGGGCGCGTTTTATCTTGTTCTTTTAACCATGCGTAAGTAGCAAATAAGTTCTCTCCATTTCCTGCTTCGTTCCCTAGGGACCAAGTTACAATAGATGGGTGGTTTTTATCACGCTCAAACATTCTGATGGTTCTATCTAAATGCATTTCTTTCCATTCTGGACGATAGGCTGGATGTATTTTTTTAGCTTCTTCGTTATTATCCAATCCTTGGTTGGTTGTTCCCATACCATGGGTTTCTATATTGGCCTCATCAACCACATAAAAACCATATTTATCGGTCATTGCATAGAAAAATGGATTTTTGGGATAGTGGCTGGTACGTATGGCATTTACGTTGTTTTCCTTCATCAGTTTCAGGTCCTTCAGGGTAAGTTCTTTGCTAATCACATGTCCTGTGCTTTCATCATGGTCGTGAAGGTTGACTCCTTTGATCAGGATTGGTTTTCCATTGACTAAAAATTGCGTGTTTTCAATTTTTATGTTTCTAAATCCTACTTTTACGGAAGTTGCTTGCAGAACTTTATCATTAGTATCTTTTAAAGATATAGTTGCTATATAGAGGTTTGGAGTTTCGGCAGTCCAAGGTTTGGCATCTTTTACCACACCTTCAAAAGAAACATTTACAAGCCCCGAAGAGACATTTATGGTTTTATTAAAAGCAAGCACTTCCGCATTGTTTGCATCCAGTAACTTAACTTCCACTTTACGATTTCCCGTTGTGTTTGTTGTGTTTTTTAATTCAACATCTATACTAAATGCGCCATCCTTATAATCGTTAACCAAATCGCTTCCAATTCTAAAATCATTAACAGCAATTGGGTTGTCTGCTCTTAAATACACATCGCGCTCGATACCGCTCAACCTCCAAAAATCTTGATCTTCCATATAACTGGCATCAGCCCAACGTAATACTTGTACA
>CAXBNH010000316.1:0-3737 GCA_963976905.1 uncultured Algibacter sp. | reverse complement strand
AATGTGGCAATGCATTTCTTCCAATTGGGTAAGGATATGCCATTTCCCCTTTAATACCAGCAATTTCATTTTCCAGTTGTTTTACAGCTTTTACACCAGTTCCAGAAACAGATTGGTAGGTAGAAACCACCACACGTTTCATTTTGTATTTTTTATGAAGTTGCGATAAAGCTAAAACCATTTGAATAGTCGAACAGTTAGGATTGGCAATGATTTTGTCGTCTTTGGTCAATTCGCTGGCATTGATTTCAGGAACGACTAATTTTTTAGTAGGATCCATTCGCCAAGCCGATGAATTGTCAACTACGGTAGTACCAGCTTCAGCAAATTTTGGAGCCCACTCTAAAGAGGTATCGCCTCCCGCAGAGAAAATAGCTATTTGAGGTTTTGCAGCAACTGCATCAGCTAAACCAATAACGGTATAGTCTTTATTTTTATAAGTCAATTTTTTTCCAACGGAACGTTCTGAGGCCACCAACAACAATTCGGTTATTGGGAAATTGCGCTCTGCAAGCACTTTTAGCATCACTTCGCCTACCATACCAGTGGCACCAACTACAGCTACTTTCATATCTAATAAAATTAAAATTTTGAGCAAAATTAGGCATTATAAACACTTTTTTACAAACAAAAAGCCCTCTATTTTTTAAAACAGAAGGCTTTTTAACAACAAATAACACAATGTTATTTATTTAACAAATGGTTATTTTTTTAATAAATCTCTAATTTGGATAAGCAATTCTTCTTGAGAAGGCCCTTTTGGTGCTTCTGGAGCTGGCTCTTCTTTCTTTTTCATTCTATTTACGCCTTTTACAATCATGAACATAACGAATGCCACAATTATAAAATCTATAACGTTTGTTAGGAAAGCACCCCACATTACGGATACTTCTCCAACAAGCTCCCCTGCTTCGTTAAGTGTACCTGGTTCAATCACATATTTCAAATCTTTGAAATCTGCTTTGAAAATCAATCCGATTAATGGAGAAACAATACCTCCTGTAAAAGCGGTCACGACTTCTTTAAAGGCAGCGCCCATTACAAAACCTACTGCAATGTCAACAAGGTTGCCCTTCATTGCAAATTCTTTAAATTCTTTAAGCATAATTATAGTATTAAATTAGTGATTAGAAGTTTCTAAAATAGTGAAAATACTTAGATGCTAAAATAGTTACTGGTTTTATTTTAAAATCACGCGTTTTACCCGTTGCGAGATGCCTGTTATAACCTCATAAGAAATGGTATGGGCTGTTTCTGCAAGTTTTTCTGCAGATGCGCTAGGGCCAAAAACAATCACTTCATCACCTTCATGGCAATCAATATTTGTAATGTTTACCATAATCATGTCCATACACACATTGCCAATAATAGGGGCGTTTTTACCGTTTATAACCACAAACCCCTTGCCTTTTCCGTACTCTCTTCCAATACCATCGGCATGCCCAATGGGCAGCGTGGCCGTTTTCAGTTCGGCATCTGTTTTAAACGCACGGTTGTAACCCACAGATTCGCCTTTTTTAATGGTATGGATTTGTGAAATCACAGTTTTTAACGTGGCAATAGGCTTAAAATTACTGTTTTCTTTTTCAGAGTTTCCAAAGCCATAAAGCCCGATGCCGCTGCGTACCATATCAAAGTGAGCCTCGGGATAATTTAAAATGCCCGAGGTGTTGCAAATATGCAGCATGGGTCTGTAGCCTAATTTTTCAATGACATTTTTGGCGATGGTTTTAAAGCTTTCAATTTGGTTTACTGTAAATGCTTTTTCATTCAAATCTTCACTGGCGGCCAAATGTGAAAGTATCGAATTGACTTTTATAGATGTAGTTTGCTTTAATTCAGAAATGATAGGATCCACTTCATGTTCATAAAAACCAAGACGATTCAATCCTGTATTGAATTTAATATGAACGGGATAATCTGTTTGTTTTTCCGCGGAAGCGACAGCAATAAATTCGTTTAAGATTTTGGCATTGTACAAACACGGTTCTAGACAATGCTCAATCAATAGTTTAAAACTTACCGTTTGCGGATGCAGTACCATAACGGGTTTTGTAATGCCCGCTTTGCGAAGTGAAACACCTTCGCTAACATAGGCTACGGCAAAATAATCGGCATCCAAATCTTGTAAATAGTTGGCTATTTCGCAGGAGGCACTACCGTAAGCATATGCCTTAACAACCGCTATAAACTTAGTATGGGGTTTTATTCTTGATTTAAGGCACTCAAAATTATGCTTAAGGGCTTTTAAATCAATTTCAAGAAGCGTTTCTTGCGCTTTAGGCATCGGTATCTTTGGGTTTTGGGGTTATTTCTTCGGCTTCGTTTACCTTCATGGCTCTTACTTTATCGCGCATCATGGCTTTATAAAAAGCAGCTCTGCTCAATGGCTCGTATTCTTCTACTTCGCCTAAAAGCACTAAATTATCATTTTTGGATTTTCGATAGCTGTACTGTGCCAAATTCCCGGTGCGGGTGCAAATGGCGTGCACTTTGGTAACATAATCGGCCGTGGCCATTAAGTTGGGCATGGGGCCAAAGGGGTTGCCTTTAAAATCCATATCCAATCCCGCTACAATAACACGCACGCCTTTGTTGGCCAAATCATTACAAACACGAACAATTTCATCATCAAAAAACTGGGCCTCGTCAATGCCCACCACATCGCAGCCATCGGCCAAAATAGGAATATTTGCAGCAGCTGGAACGGGCGTTGAGCGAATTTCGTTGGCATCGTGCGATACCACCATATCTTCATTATACCGCACATCAATGGCGGGTTTAAAAATTTCCACTTTCTGTCTGGCAAATTGTGCACGCTTCAACCTGCGAATCAATTCTTCGGTTTTTCCAGAGAACATAGAGCCGCAAATCACTTCCACCCAACCAAATTGTTCTTTAGGATTTACTGTATTTTCAAGAAACATTTTGTAATTTTAACACTAAAATAAAGTCATTATTCGTTTGTATAAAGGTGATGTAAATTTATTAAAAATCAAAAGGCTGATGCGTAATTAAATTAAAAAATAATGAAGAAGAAATTAGAGTCGGAGTTGGTTAGTATTGCCCACAGAATATTAAAGTTAAAAGGAAAAGAAGATGTTATTAAAATGCATGCAGAGGTTTCTGTGCTTTTTGAAAAGCTTTCGGTATTGAAATTTGCCCATGAGAATTTTGAAGATGCCATGCCAACCATTGGTAGCGATTCTTCGTTTTTTGGTATGCTTGATAATGCATTCAACAACAAAGTAAGTGACAATATAGAGGTGGAAGACAGAACGTATATAAACCTTGATGATTCTGAACATGAAGCCATTATGGAGCCGGCCATTGAAAAAATCAAGGACATTGTTGCGCAAATGCCCCAAGAGACCCATGAGGTTGATGCCATGCTGGAAGCGGCTTTGCCAAAACCAAAATACCATAAAAATGATATGGAAGATGTGACCTCTGGTTTTGAAGCCATGCCCATTTTTGAACCCGTTTCAAAAGCTTCAAATGGCAGTTCCAACGAGAAAAAATCACTAAATGACAAGCTAAACACCGGAGGCATCAAAATTGGTTTAAATGATAAAATAGCCTTTATAAAACATCTTTTTGGCGGACAAAGTGAAGATTATGATCGAGTGTTATCTCAAATAAACACGGCTGCCAGTTTTAATGACGCTAGCGAATTTATTCAAAAGATGGTAAAACCAGATTACAATAATTGGATTGGTAAAGAAGAGTTTGAAGAA
>CAXBNH010000315.1:0-3753 GCA_963976905.1 uncultured Algibacter sp. | reverse complement strand
TAGCCACTTTATTAATACAATCTGGCATTATTGGAAAAGTTCATACCGTAAGAGCGTGGTCTCCAAAAAACTGGGGCTTTGATGGCCCTGAGCCTAGTGGTAGCGACCCCATTCCAGACACTTTAAATTGGAATTTATGGTTAGGAACCTCTGCCGAATGTCCTTATAAAAAAGATTATTATCACCCGTTTAATTGGCGTAAAATAATGGATTATGGATGCGGAACTTTGGGCGACATGGGTGTTCATATTTTTGACACGCCATACAATGCACTAGAATTGGATGTGCCTTTAAGCATAAAAAACGAATGCCGACAACCTACAGGTTTTGGATATCCTGAAAAAAACGTAGTTACTTATGAATTTCCTGAGACAAAACATACAGCTAAAACTTTAAAATGGGTTTGGTACGATGGCATGGCAGCTCCGGAACCCCATAAAGATTTAATATTGCCAAATGGAGAAGTGCTCCATGACCAAGGTGCTATGTTTATGGGTAAAAAAGGAAGACTTTATTTACCACATTTTGAAAAATTACCAAAATTAATAGTCGATGGAAGCTATCAAGACATCGACATACAATCGTTTAATCTAGGAGAACCCATAAGAAATTACGAATCTGAAGGCAAAAAGCATTACCACGAATTTGTAGATGCCTGCTTAGGTAAAGGCACCTGTAGCGCACCTTTTTCCTATGCATCCAAATTAACAGAAACTATTCTCTTGGGGGTCATTGCTGGACGTTTCCCAAACCAAACACTTCACTGGGATAGTGCGAATGCCAAATTCTCTGAAGAAGAAGCAAATCAATATTTGGGAGGAACATACCGAACGTTTTAAAACTTAAGATTACACCAAAAACTGAAACAAATCTGGCTTATTGTTCAGATAATCGCCATAAAATTTATGCTGTTTCATTCTAGCGATCAAAGGCTCTAAATCATTGGGAAATTTCAATTCGATGCCAACAACTGCCGTACCGTTTTCACGATTGGTGTTTTTGGTATATCGAAAATGCGTGATATCATCATTAGGTCCTAAAATATCGACCACAAACTGTTTGAGCGCTCCTGCTCTTTGCGGGAATTTGACAATAAAATAGTGCTTTAAATTGGCATATAATAAAGCGCGTTCTTTAATTTCGGCAGCTCTGGTAAAATCGTTGTTACTCCCGCTAACCACGCATACTACATTTTTCCTTTTAATTTTATCAGCATAAAAATCTAAAGCAGAAATACTTAATGCACCTGCGGGTTCCACCACAATAGCATCTTTATTATAAAGCTCCAAAATGGTTTGGCACACTTTGCCCTCTGGAACGGTAATCATATCATGCAATAAAACTTTACAAATAGGGAAGGTAAAATCACCCACCCGTTTAACTGCTGCGCCATCAATGAATTTTTCAATCTGATCAAGCTCTGTATTTTTATTGTTTTTTATAGAAAGTGACATAGAAGGCGCACCTTCTGGTTCTACACCAATAATTTTTGTATTGGGTGATAGCTCTTTAAAAACAGTAGATAACCCAGCGGATAATCCGCCACCGCCCACGGGAACAAATACATAATCTATAGGTTCTGTAGCTTGTTCTATAATTTCCAGCCCAACAGTGGCCTGACCTTCAATGACTTTTTCATCATTAAACGGATGAATGAACGTTTTTTGCAAAGCCTCGCATTCTTGAAGTGCTTCATAGGAAGCATCGTCAAATGTATCGCCTACCAATTTCACTTCAATAAAATCTTCGCCAAACATTTTGACCTGCTCTACTTTTTGTTTAGGGTTTGGCGCTGGCATGTAAATAGTACCTTTGATTTTCAAAAGTTTACAAGATAACGCGACGCCTTGTGCATGGTTTCCTGCGCTAGCACACACGACACCCTTTTTAGATTGCTCGACAGTTAGTGAACTTATTTTATTGTAAGCCCCTCGTATTTTATAAGAACGCACTTGCTGCAAGTCTTCGCGCTTGAAAAGTATATTCGCTTGAAACTGTTTAGAATATCTTAGGCTAGGACTTAAAGGCGTAACTGCCGATACATTTTTAATGACATCGGCAGCTACTCTTATATTATCAATACTAGGAAAATATGTTTTCTCCTTGTTCATTAATGGCTAATTTTCAGACCTTTTAGGTTTTTAAAACCTAAAAGGTCTATCTAAAACATTAAACTATAGGCTTCATAGCCTTCATTGACGATCTTAAAAAACGACCTACTTTTTCAACAGGATGGTTTCTTAATGTGGCGTTAACCTCAATCAATTTGGCATTATCAACCGCTTTACCGTTATCTTTTGCATACGCTTTTCCAATCACATCGGTATCGATTTTTTTCATGAAATCTGCCAATAATGGTTTACAAGCATGATCGAACAAATAACAACCGTACTCAGCAGTATCAGAAATCACAGAGTTCATTTCATACAATTTACGTCTTGCAATGGTGTTTGCAATAAGTGGCGTTTCGTGCAATGATTCGTAGTAAGCAGAAGCATCAATAATGCCTGAATCTGTCATTGCTTCAAAAGCCAACTCCACACCAGCTCTTACCATAGCGACCATTAACACACCGTTGTCATAATACTCTTGTTCTGAAATCTCTACGTTTCCAGCAGGTGTTTTTTCAAAAGCAGTTTCTGCAGTTGCAGCTCTCCAACCTAATAAGTCTTTATCATCATTGGCCCAATCTGCCATCATACCAGCAGAAAAACGACCTTCAATAATATCATCCATGTGTTTTTGGAACAACGGACGCATAATCTCTTTTAATTCTTCAGACAATTCAAAAGCCTTGATTTTTGCTGGGTTAGACAAACGATCCATCATATTGGTAATACCACCATATTTAAGACCTTCGGTAATGGTTTCCCATCCGTATTGAATCAATTTTGAAGCATAACCTGCATCAATACCTTTTTCAATCATTTTATCAAAACAAAGAATAGATCCTGTTTGTAACAAACCACAAAGAATGGTTTGCTCACCCATTAAATCAGATTTCACTTCAGCTATAAAAGACGATGCCAATACACCTGCTCTATCGCCACCAGTTGCAGCAGCGTAGGCTTTTGCTTGTGCCCATCCTTTTCCTTCTGGATCATTTTCTTCGTGAACCGCAATTAGTGTTGGCACACCAAAACCTCTTTTATATTCTTCTCTAACCTCTGTTCCTGGACATTTAGGCGCTACCATGATAACGGTTAAATCTTCACGTACTTGAGTTCCTTCTTCAACAATATTAAAACCGTGAGAATACGATAACGTCGCTCCCTTTTTCATCAATGGCATCACCGCTTTTACCACACTGGTATGTTGTTTGTCTGGCGTTAAGTTCAATACCAAATCTGCTGTTGGAATCAATTCTTTATAAGTTCCAACGTTAAATCCGTTTTCTGAAGCATTTACAAATGATTTACGCTTTTCCGCGATCGCTTCTGCACGTAATGCATAAGAAATATCCAATCCAGAATCTCTCATGTTTAAACCTTGGTTCAAACCTTGGGCGCCACATCCTACAATTACGATTTTTTTGCCTTTTAGGGCATTTACGCCATCTTCAAATTCTGAAGCATCCATAAATCGACACTGAGCCAATTGACTTAATTTATCTCTTAACGACAGTGTATTAAAATAATTTCCCATTTTTAATCTTTAATTATTATTGGTTATTGAACGCCATTAGCGTTTCTGTTACTTTCATTTCATCTTTTGTTACCGCAATACGGCCTGAGCGCACAAATTGCATAATGC